>DASVEH010000267.1:0-2448 GCA_036380655.1 Candidatus Limnocylindria bacterium
GTCGCCCGGGCAAGGATCCTCGACACCGTCCTCACCCCCCAGGCCAAATCGGCGGGCCTCAGGCTCGTATCCCGCGCGGCGCGTAGCGGGTCGCCAAGCGGTCGAGCTTGACGGCACAGACGGCGCGATGAACACCATCACGCTCAACCTCGCGCTTGCACTGGCACCTGTTCCGTGGCGACCGGTCAGCTCGAGTGCAGCGCCTGGGTCGGCGATACCCTGGCCGCCTGTCGTGCCGGATACATCCCCGCGATGGCACCGATCGCCAGGGCCGCAACGACCCCGGCACCGATGCCGGCAAGCGGCAGAACCAGCGGCCACGCCTGGGCGCGCGCGTAGGCCGCGGCGAAGCTGACGCCGAGCGCCGCGCCGATCACGCCGCCGGCGCCGGCCAGCAGGAGCGCCTCCACCAGGAACTGGCCAGCGATCTGCCGCCGGGTCGCCCCCAGCGCTCTCCGCAGGCCGATCTCGGCGCGTCGCTCGAGGACCGACATGAGCATGACGTTGGCGATCCCGACGCCCGCGACGAGCAGCGCCAGCGCTCCCAGCCCGATGAGGAGCGCGGTGAAGGCCGTCTCTGTCGCGGCTCGCGCCTCGAGCGCATCGGACGGGCGGGCGACCCGCACCTCTTCGGGGTTGGCCGGGTTGGCCGTGGGGCCGAGCACGGCGCGGACGTCGTCGATGGCCTGCGGCGACGTGCGCACGTAGAGCATGTCGAACGTCGTCGGCGCGTCGAACAGCTCCGCGGCCGCGGCCGTGCCGATGATCGCGGCGCGGTCGAGCTCCGGGGCCAGGACATTCGGCTCCAGGATGCCGACCACGCTGAACCATCGGTCCTCGATCCAGATCAGGACGGGCTCGTCAAGGCTCGTGATGCCGAGCCGGTCGGCGGCCACGGACCCCAGCACCACGGCCGGATAGGTCGCGGTCGCGTCGTTGAGGAAGGCCCCGTCTCGCAATGCGAGGTCGAGCGTGTCGTCGAGATCTGTCTCGGCGGCGAGCACGTTGATCCCCCCGGTCTGGGACGACGGGACCAGGTCGGTGCGGCGCACCGTGGCGTCCACGAAAATCGTTCCGCTCACGGCCTCCACCGGACCGATGCGCTCCACCATGCCCGGCGCCTCGGCCGGAAGACTCGAATCGGCGCCGAGCAGTGTTTGCCCCGGTGTGACGGTGAGCAGGTTGGTGCCTAGCCGATCCAGTTCGGCGAGCAGGTTCGCCCGGCTCGACTCGCTCACACCCACGACAGCCACGATGGCCGCGATCCCGATGGCGATGCCGATCGTGGTCAGGAGGCTTCGGAGCCTGCGCGTGCGAAGCCCGTGCCAGCCGACGGCGACGAGGTCGCGGCCGCGCAGCCGCCCAATGCCAACAGCCGCGGTCATGCCGCCGCCCTCGAATCGGCGACGACGCGGCCGTCGAGCAGCTCCAGCCGTCGCGGCAGCGTGGCGGCGACGGCCGCATCGTGCGTGATGACCGCGATCGTGGCCCCGTCACGGTTGAGGTCGCGCAACAGGGCCAGGATCGCGGCGCCGGTCGCGGAGTCGAGGTTGCCGGTCGGCTCGTCCGCCAGCACATAGGCCGGCTTGCCGACTAACGCGCGGGCGATGGCGACGCGCTGCTTCTCGCCGCCCGACAGCTGCGAGGGCAGGTGGCCGGCGCGCGGCGCCAGGCCGACGCGGTCCAGGACCATGGCGGCACGTTGCCGGCGCTCGGCGGCCGGGACGCCGGCGTACAGGAGGCCCAGCGCCACGTTCTCGATGGCCGTCAGCCCCGGCAGCAGGTGGAACTGCTGGAACACGAAGCCGACCCTTCGGGCGCGCAGCGCCGCCAGCTGCCGGTCGTCGAGCTCGTCGATCGGCTGCCCGTCGACGAGGACCCTGCCGTCCGACGGCGTGTCGAGCGTGCCGGCGATGTGGAGCAGCGTCGACTTTCCCGACCCCGACGGTCCCACGATCGCCACCAGCTCGCCGGCGTCCAGGCGCAGGCTCACCTCGCGCAGCGCCTCGACGGGCGGCGAGCCGGGATAGCGCTTCGTCACGCCGCGGAGCTCGAGCACTGGCGCGTTCATGGCACCACCACCTCGTCACCCTCGGCGAGGTCGCCAGTGACCTCGACCCAGCCATCGGCGAAGAGGCCGGTCTCGACGGCCACGAGCTCGGTACCTCCGTCATCGGTCATGCGCTCGACCGCGTAGCCGCCCTCGAGCAGGGCCAGGAGGGCATTGACCGGCACGGCCAGCACGTCGGGCCGCTCCTGGCGGACGAGGCGCAGACTGACCGGGCCGTCGGGCACGTCCGCATCGGCATCGGCCAGCGCCAGGCGCATGCCGTACGTCTGGCTGCCGTCCTGCGCCGTCGTGGGAGCGGCGTCGATCTCGGTGACCGTGGCCTCGACCACGCTTCCGTCGCCGAGCTCGACCTCGACCAAGTTGCCGACCTCGATGCC
>DASVEH010000268.1:0-8646 GCA_036380655.1 Candidatus Limnocylindria bacterium
CACCAGGACGTGACCCTCGACGAGGTCCGCGCGCTGGCGATGTGGATGAGCTGGAAGTGCGCCTGCGTCAACATCCCGTACGGGGGCGCCAAGGGCGGGGTCATCGTCGACCCGAAGAAGCTGAGCATCCGGGAAGTGGAAGGGCTGACCCGCCGATTCACGACCGAGATCAGCCCGCTCATCGGTCCGGACCGGGACATCCCGGCACCCGACGTGAACACGAACGCGCAGACGATGGCCTGGATCATGGACACCTACTCCATGCATCACGGCTACACCATCGCCGGCGTCGTGACCGGCAAGCCGATCGCCATCGGCGGCTCGCTCGGCCGCAACGAGGCGACCGCCCGGGGAGCCGTCTTCACGCTGCTGAAGGCTTCGAAGGCGCTGAACGTGCCGTTGGCCGGGGCGCGGGTCTCGATCCAGGGGTACGGCAACGCCGGCAGCATCGCCGCGACGCTCCTCGCCGAGGAGGGCGCGACGATCGTGGCCGTCAGCGACTCGAGCGGCGGCATCCACAACCCGGCTGGCCTCGATCCGGCCAAGGTGGGCTCATGGAAGCAGGAGCACGGCACGGTGGTCGGCTTCCCCGGGGCGGACGAGGTGACCAACCAGGAGATCCTGGAGGTCGACTGCGACATCCTCGTCCCCGCTGCGCTCGAAAACCAGATCACGCGCCAGAACGCGGTGAACGTGAAGGCGCGCATCGTGGCCGAAGCCGCGAACGGGCCGACTACGCCGGAGGCGGACGCCATCCTCCACGACCGCGGCGTCTTCCTCATCCCGGACATCCTGTGCAACGCCGGCGGCGTCACGGTCAGCTACTTCGAGTGGGTCCAGGACATGCAGAGCTTCTTCTGGACCGAGGACCGCATCAACGACAGTCTGAAGGGGATCATGGATCGCGCCTTCGAGGACGTGCACGCGATGGCGGCGCGGCACGACGTCGACATGCGGACCGCCGCCTACATGGTGGCGGTCGCCCGGGTCGCGGAGGCGACCACGCTGCGCGGTCTCTACCCCTAGGATGGACCCAGACCGATGCGGGCGCCGCGACCTGCGCGGCGCCCGTGGCGCATCGGTCCCTCGCCAGGAGGCGCACTCCCATGCTCGACCACGAAGAGCGATTCCTGTTCCGGGAGGAGATCCACAACCTGGCGAATGCGCTCGCCGACCCCGGCCAGCTCGACAACGTCGAGGACCTGCTGGCCGAGGTGACGACCAGCCCCCGCTTCGACGCCGACGTCTTCACGCTCGAGCGCTCGCTCCAGGTCATGCTCGGCGGCCGAGCGGGCTCGACACTGGTGGGGCTGCTCACCGTCGACCGTGGGGTGTTCGAGGAGCTCGGCGAGATGGGGCTGCCGCCCGACGTCCATGAGCGGCTCGTCAGCTGGCGTGCGCGATTCGGCCTCGTGATCGACAACGCGCTGAACTTCCTGAACAACCCCGACGGCATCCAGGGCCACAACTTCGGCACGCAGCTCTCCCACACCGAGTCCGGCCTCACCCTCCAGGGACGGCTCACGCTGGTCCGCTACAACAACGAGCCCCAGTTCTTCATCGCCGATGCGGACGTCCTCTTCAGCGTCGCCGCCGACATGCTCGAGCGGCTCGGCGAGCACCTCGAGCCGGACATGATCGACACCGAGCTGGTCACCCGGCTCCGCGAGGGAGTCGAGCTGGTCGAGCGGCGCACGAAGCCACGGGGCTGACGCCAGACCTGCGCTGCGCCGGCCGTAGACTGCGCCGATGCCATCCGCACGCCGCGTCTTCCTGGCAGCCACCGGTCAGAACCGGGGCAAGACGACGACCAGCCTGGGGCTGATCGCGGCCATCCGCGAGCGGGGCCTGCGGGTCGGCTTCATGAAGCCCGTCGGGCAGCGTTACCTCGTCATCGACGGCACGCGCGCCGATGAGGACGCCGTCCTCATGAAGGAGGTCTTCGACCTGCCCGACGCGCTCAACGACATGTCGCCCGTCACGCTGCCGCGCCGCTTCACGACCGACTTCATCATGGGCCGCATCACCGACGACCTCGAGGCGCAGGTACGCGCCGCGGATGCCCGCGTGGCCGCGGACCGCGACCTGGCCGTCATCGAGGGCACCGGGCACGCCGGCGTCGGCGCGGTCATCGGCCTGTCGAATGCTCGCGCCGCCGCGATGCTCGAGGCCCCGGTGATCGTCGTGTCCGAGGGCGGCGTCGGAAGGCCGATCGACGAGATCGTGCTCAACTGCGCGCTGTTCGAGGCGCACGGCGTCGAGGTGATCGGGGCGGTCGTCAACAAGGTCGACGTGGAATCCCACCCGCACCTGCCCGACGTGCTCCGCCGAGGACTGGCTCAGCACGGCATCGAGCTGCTCGGCTGCATCCCGTACTCGGAGTTCCTCGCCAATCCGTCGCTCGAGCTCATCGTGACCCACCTCGAGGGAGAGCTCCTCGCGGGGCGAGCGGAGCCCGGGCGCACGATCGGGCACGTCGCCATCGGCGCGATGCAGCCCGAGCACGCCATCGAGCACCTTGCCGATCGGACCCTGCTCATCACGCCCGGCGACCGCGAGGACCTGCTGGCTGCCGCGCTGGGCGCCAATCGGCAAGCGGGGGCAACGCCGCTGGTCAGCGGGATCGTCCTCACCGGCGGGTATCGGCCGTCCGATGCGCTCCTCGCCGAGCTGCGCGCGGCCGACCTCTTCGCCTATCTCGTCGAGACCGATACGTACCGCACCGCGCAGGCGGTCGACGAGATCCTGGTCAAGACTCATTCGAGCGACACCGAGAAGATCGCGACCATCATCGACCTGGTCGATGGCGCGATCGACGTGGATCGGCTGCTGGCCAGCCTCTAGGGCGGAGGGGTGGGGAGGCCGGACGTGGGCACCCGCCGGCCTCCCGCGCACCGGTGGCGCACGCGGCCGTGGGACCGGCGCCTCGGTGACGGCCGCATCATACGGTCGGCGTGCCGGACCGCACTAGTACTTTGGAGCTCAGGCGACGTCCCAGGCGAGCGGCATGTTGTCGGTCAGCCGCGTGTGCCCGATGCCGACCGCGATGAGGGCCAGGGCGGGGCCGGTGATGCGCTGGAGCTCCACGAGGGTCGACGCATCGGCGACGCTGACGTAGTCGATCCGGGCCCTCGGCTCCCGGGAGAGCACGTCGGTCATCCGCCAGCGCAGCACCTCCGCGGAGCGCTCCCCCGCGTCATACGCCTCCTTGGCGGCGGTCAGGGCATTGAAGAGGCAGGCGGCCGCGTGCCGCTCCTCGATGCCGAGCTGGGCGTTGGCGCTGGAGAGGGCCAGCCCGTCCTCCTCGCGCAGGGTCGGGCAGACGACGAGATCCACGTTCAGGAAGAGGTCGCGCAGCATGCGACGCACGATGACGACCTGCTGCGCGTGGCGCTGGCCGAGATAGAGGCGGGCGGGACCGACGAGGTGGAGCAGCTTGAGCATCACGGTCGTCAGGCCGTCGAGATGACCGGGCCGCGAGGCGCCCTCGAGCTGGCGGGTCAGTCCCTCGACCGTGACGCGCGTGGTGTCGTCGGGCGGATAGAGCGTGCCCACGTCGGGGACGAAGGCGATGTCGGCATCCGCGTGATCGAGGAGCGCGAGGTCACGGGCGTGGTCGCGGCGGCCCGGGGACGCCTCGTCGAGCGACGTGAACGACCCTGGGTTGGCGAAGCTCGAGACCACGACGCAGCCGTTCTCGGCGTGGGCGCGGCGCACGAGCGACAGCTGGCCCTCGTGCAGCATCCCCATGGTCGGGACGAATCCGACGCTGTCGCCGGCGACCCGTCGCTCGAGGATGGCGTCGTGGAGCTCGTCGGCGCGCCGGACGACGATCACGAGCGGCGGCGGCGCCGTCCGCTCGGCGCGGCCGCGTCGGCCGACGGGCGAGCCCGCCGGTACCGGTCGCCGATCAGGTCCCACAGCCGCTCGGCGACCTGGCGCTTCGGGAGCATCGGCCAGTCGGTCAGCGCTCCCTCGGCTCCGAAGACGGTGACCTTGTTCTCGTCGGAGCCGATGGCGTCGAATGGTCCGCCCACCACGTTGCCGACGATCAGGTCGAGCCCCTTGTCGCGCAGCTTGGCGGCGGCGTTGGCCTCGAGCTCGTTCGACTCGGCGGCGAACCCGATGAGGAAGGGACGCACGTCGTCGGGCATCTCGCCGACCTCGGCCACGATGTCCGGGTTCGGCACCAGCTCGATCTGGAGGTTCTCGCCGGATCGCTTGATCTTGCTCTGATTGGCGCGCGCCGGGGCGAAGTCCGCCACCGCGGCCGCCATGACGAGGATGTCGGCGTTCGGAGCGGCGCGGAGGACTGCCTCGCGCATCGTCTGCGCGGTGGTGGCGTCGATGACGGTCACGCCGCGCGGCGGGGTGACGCTCATGGCGCCGGCGACGAGGGTCACCGCCGCGCCGCGGTCGCGTGCCGCCTCGGCCAGCGCAGCCCCCATCTTGCCCGACGAACGGTTGCCGATGAAGCGCACCGGGTCGAGCGGCTCGCGCGTCCCACCGGCGCTGACCACGACGTGGAGGCCCTCCAGATCCCCGGCCCGCGCGAAGAGGCGCTCCACCGCCTCGACGATGGCCGACGGCTCCGCGAGACGACCGATCCCGGTGAGGCCGGAGGCGAGCTCGCCGACCTCCGGCTCGACGACGAGATACCCGAACTCGCGAACCGTGGCGACGTTCCGCTGGGTGGCCGGATGCGTCCACATGCCGGCATCCATGGCCGGGGCAACGATGACCGGCGCGCGGCTGGCGCAGGCGATGGCGGTCACCGCATCACCGACGAGGCCCGCCGCCAGCTCGCCGAGCAGGTTGGCGGTCGCCGGCGCCAGGACGATCGCATCGGCGGCCTCGGCCAGCTCGATGTGAGCGATCTGCTGGTCGGCGTCGAGCTCGAACACGTCGTCGAGGACCGGTCGATGGGTGAGCGAGGCGAAGGTGAGAGGTCCGACGAACCGGGTCGCCGCGGCCGTCATGGCGACGTCGACGACCGCGCCACGCTCCTGGAGCAGGCGCACCAGCGCCACGGCCTTGTAGGCGGCGATGCTGCCCGAGACCCCGACCACCACGCGCCGTCCGGCGAGCCCGCCGAGCCCCTCGGTCATCGCTCCACGCTCGAAGAGGGGACGGAGCCGCGCGCTCGCTCGCGCACCGACTGCCAGGCGTAGCGGACACCGCGCAGGGTGAGATCGGGCTCCACGACGTCGATCCCGGGCACCTCGCTCAGCCACGGCTGATGCGTGTAGCCGCCGGTGGCGACGACGGTCAGCCGGCTGCCGGCGGGGGAGCGCTCGATCAGCTCGCCCCGCAGGGCGGTCAGGAGGCCGCTCACCAGGCCGATGTAGCCGAGCACGGCACCCGATTGCATGGCGTGCACGGTGTTCGAGCCGATCGCCGAGGGCGGTCGGCGAAGCTCGATGCGCGGCAGCTTGCTCGCCCGCCCGACCAGCGCCTCCAGGCTGAGCCCCATGCCGGGCGCGATCGCACCACCGATGTAGGCGCCATCCGCGTCGACCAGGTCGAAGTTCGTGGAGGTGCCGAGGTCGATGACGATCGCCGGCCCACCGAACTCCACGCGCGCGGCGAGAGCGTTGGCGAGGCGGTCGGCGCCGGCCTCCGTCGGCCGGTCGATCCGGATCTCCAGGATGCCCTCCAGTGACGAGGCGTCGACGATGGTGGGCTCCACGCCGATGCGCTCCGAGGCGAGCCGCTGCCAGGTCTCGGTGAGCGGTGGAACGACGCTGGCCAGGGCGACGGCGTCGAGCTCGTCGAGGCGATGTGCGTCGAGGGAGAGCAGGCCGCTGAGCATGGCGCCGACCTCGTCGGGGGTCGCGTTGGCCCGGCTGATGGCGCGCCACGAGCGCGCCAATCGGTCATCCTCGAAGAGGCCGATGGTGACGTTCGTGTTCCCGATGTCGGCCGCCAGCAGCTTCACGGGCCGTATCGTAGCAGCCGGTCGTGCGGCAACCGCCGCGACCATGGCCCGGTGCTAGACTCGCCGACGATCCGCTTTCGATGGGCCCGATGTCCGAGGCGCGCGCCAAGCTCTACATCAACACAGGCGTCGTCACCGCCAAGAGCGACATCTACAACATCCTCAGGCCGCTGCTCAAGCAGACGGTCAGCTATACCTACCACCGCGGCTCGCGGGTCGAGTCGACCGGGACCGGCTGGGTCGAACGCATCGTCGTCGACCACCCCGACATCGCCTCCTACTTCACCCCGCTGGCGATCTGCCTCAACCTCGACTCGTTCGACTACCTCCAGTTCGACACGACCAGCGAGCAGCTGCTCGTGTACACGCTGGTGATCGGGAGCGAGCGGGTCGTCCTCGAGTTCGCGGCGAGCGGCGCCCAGCGCCTCGCCGAGCTGAGCGAGGGCGATGCGCCCGCAGCCAACGGGCGTCCGCTGCCGCGCAACGCCGGCGAGCTCGCCCGCGACCTGCGCTTCATCCAGATGGAGCTGCTCATGTCGGCCGACACCGAGACGGCCGACGGGGAGCGCGGCGACGAGGACGAGGACGGGGCGTGACCGCCTCTGCGGCCCCCGCACGCCTGCGCGCCGTCGTTCCGCACGAGCGGACCGTCCAGCGCAGTGGCCTGCGGGTGGTCACCCAGGCGCTGCCGGGCGCCCGGTCGGCCAGCGTGGTCCTCCTGGTCCCGGTCGGATCGCGCCACGAGGATGACGCGCATGCTGGCCTCAGCCATCTCCTCGAGCATCTCGTCTTCAAGGGCACGCGGGCCCACCCCGAGGCGGGGTCCCTGTCTCAGCGCGTCGAGGGCATCGGCGGCAGCGTCAACGCGAGCACCGACCGCGAGCTGACGGCCTACAGCGCCAAGGTGCCGGCCGAGCATGTCGGCGTGGCGCTCGAGGCGGTCAGTGAGCTGGCGCTGCGGCCGCTCCTGCGACGCCGCGATCTCAGCGCCGAGAAGCCGGTCATCGTCGACGAGATCCGCATGTACGTCGACTCGCCCTCCGACCACGTCTTCACCCTGTTCGACGAGATGCTGTACGCGGGCCACCCGCTGGGCCGCGAGATCGCCGGCACCATCGGGTCGGTGCGCCGCGCGACGCACCGCGCCGTGGTCGGTCACTGGCGCGGGACGTACAGGCCGCGCGGGATGGTCCTGGCCGTAGCGGGGGGGATCGACCACGAGGACATCGTGGGCGCAAGCGCGTCGTGGCGAGCGGAGGGACCGGAGGATGGAGCCCC
Source organism: Candidatus Limnocylindria bacterium (assembly GCA_036380655.1). Lineage (GTDB taxonomy): Bacteria > Chloroflexota > Limnocylindria > QHBO01 > QHBO01 > JACDBZ01. The sequence goes on from DASVEH010000268.1 coordinate 7,217, forward strand.
GGAGGTGGGGGATCCGGTGCTGGACACCTCGGTCCCCGTCGCGTCGCCGGCCGGGTCGCTGCGCGTCTCCTATCGGCGCCTGAGCCAGGGCAACCTCTGTCTCGGCATGCCCGGCGTGGCGCGCGACGACCCAGATCGCTGGGCGCTCGACCTGCTGGGTGCCATCCTCGGCGACGGGATGGGGAGCCGCCTCTTCCTCGACCTGCGGGAGCGACGCTCCCTGGTCTACGACGTCTCCACCTTCAGCCAGTCGTACGCCGACGTCGGCAGCTTTGGCGTCCACGCCGGCTTCGACCCCGAGGACGCGGACCGCGTGGTCGCTGCCATCATCGAGCAGCTGGACCGAATCTCCACCGATCGCGTCTCCGACGCGGAGCTCGGCCGCGCCCGCGCGTACACCCGGGGACGGCTCGAGCTGCGCATGGAGGACTCCGGCGCGGTGGCCGGCTGGATCGGCACCGGGGAGGCGCTCCTTCCGCGAATCCTCACCGTGGACGAGGTCATCGAGAAGCTCGAGGCGGTCTCCGTCGACGACCTGCTGCTGGTGGCGCAGCGCTACCTGGCTCCGGACAGGGCCCGCCTTGCCGTCCTCGGCCCGTTCCGCTCCCGGACCCGATTCGAGCGAGCGCTGCGCGCATGAGGGACGACGCCGACGAGGCTCCCGACGAGGCTCCCGAAGAGGCTCCTGATGAGGCTGCCGAGGAGCAGCCGGTCGAGGTCGACGATGAGCACGTGATCGACCTCCTGCCGGACGAGATCACGCTGGCGCGGGCACAGATCGATGCCGGCCAGCCGGCGCTGGCGGAGGGCACACTCCGACACCGCATCGCCTACCGCGAGGCGGAGGGCGGCGGCGCCGATGACGAGCTCGACGCGCTGCGCGCGCTGCTCGCCGAATCGCTGTGGCGGCAGGGACGCATCCATTCGGCGCGGGCAGCCCTCGACGCGGTCCGGGCGAGCAGTCCGCAGCGACGGCTGCCGATCGTGACGCTCATCGAGGCCGAGGCCCTGGCCTCGGCAGGTGAGCCCGATCGCGCTGCTGGCGCCATGGAGCGCGTCATCACCGCCGTCGGCGTCGACGAAGCTCACGAGCTCCGGTCGGGCGTCTCGGGCCGCCTGTCGTGGCCGCTCCCGGCCGAGCTCCGGCCGCAGCCGCAGCGCCCCGCGAGACCACCATGGGCGCCGCCGTCGGTGGACGAGCCGCCGGAGGCAGACGACGTCGAGGGTGATGCCCGGGCGGTGGCCGCCCGGGGCAGGCTCGAGGAGGCCCGGGTCGCCTACGTGGCGGGCGAGATGAGCCGAGGAGATGGCGAGATGTCGATCGCCGTTCGGCTCGATCCGATGCTTGCGGCCGACGGCGTCGCGATCCTGGAGCCAACCCTCGGCGGGCAGCCGGCATCGGATCGTCTGCTACTCTACGGCGACCTGCT
>DASVEH010000269.1:0-5130 GCA_036380655.1 Candidatus Limnocylindria bacterium
TCGTCCGCCGCGACACCGTCCGTCCCCTCGGTCACCGTATGCGGCGCGGAGTCGGCGTTCACGAAGCTCACCTCGGTGCCGACCGCGATCGTCAGCTCCTCGGGGTCGAACGCGAACTGGCTGAGGCGCACGGTGGCTTCCTCGCCGGCGGTCTCCGACGGCTCGGCCGCCTCGCTCGGTTCGGCGCTCTGGGTCTGGGCCGGCTCGCTCGGCGCCTCAGCCGGCTCTGAGGCGGCTGGCGACGGAGCGTCGCCGCCACAGGCGGCGAGGACGAGAGCGAGGCCGGCGATCAGCACCGGGAGAGATCGGAATCGGTTCATCAGGCCGTTGCTCCTGTAGCTGGTTGTCTGGTGGGACTCGTGCTTCCGTACGCGTCCCGTTACAGGCCGTTGCGTCATTTGACGCCATATCGCCCGGACCGCATAGTGCGGTGGCCCACCTTCGCCCCCCTCCCCGCGTCGAGCATGCCGCAGACCACGATCTACGTGTCGCCCCGCTCCCTCGGGGCACCCGATACGCGCCCGCCGGCGGTCGCGACCACCGATCTCGCCCGCCTCTTCGCGGGAGTTCCGGCGCTGGCCGGTGTTTCGCTGCGCGTCGCAGCCGGTCGCACCGTTGCGCTGCTCGGCCCGAACGGCGCGGGCAAGACGACGCTCCTGCGCCTGCTCTCGACCGCCATCCGGCCGTCGTACGGCAGCGCCCGCGTCGACGGGCTGGACCTCGACCGGGATGCCGCCCTCGTCCGCGAGCGCGTCGCCTTCCTCTCCCACGCGACGGGGCTGTACGACGACCTGTCGGCCCGCGAGAACCTGCGGTTCGCGGCGGTCATGCTCGGGACGCCGGATGCCGATACGCGGGTGGAACGGGCACTCGCCGACATCGGCCTCGCGTCGCGTGGCGCGGACCGGGTCGGCGGCTTTTCGGCCGGCATGCGCAAGCGCCTCGCCCTCGGGAGGATCCTCCTCGGCTCGGCCTCCCTCGTCCTCCTCGACGAGCCCTACGCCGCCCTCGACCGCGAGGGGATGGCCCTCGTCGACGACCTCCTCGTCGCATGGCACGAGGTGGGCGTGACCGTGCTCATCGCCTCCCACAGCACGGAGCGGTTCGATCCGCTCCTCGACGGCCGCGTCACCCTCGAGCGCGGCCTCGTCCTCGAGGCGAGCGGCGACGGCGTCGAGTCGATGCCGCCCGCCCTGCCGGGCATCGCCCGCCCCGCAGCCGTGGAGGTGGCGCGATGAGCGGGTGGCGCGCGGAAGCGCGCATCGCCCTCGCGGTCGCCCGCAAGGACGCCCTGGCCGAGCTTCGCGGCCGGCACGCGACGGTCAGCACCCTCTTCTTCGCGGCCGTGGTCCTCCTCCTCTTCGGGTTCGCGCTCGGCCCCGACGCCGCGCGCCTGGCGGCCGCTGCCCCCGGGCTGCTCTGGCTGGCCGTCGTGTTCGCCGGCATCCTGGCCGTCAACCGGCTCCACCTTCTCGAGACCGATGACGGCGCGCTCGAGCAGCTCGCCCTCTACCCGGTGGCGCGCCGCGCCATCTATGCCGGCAAGGCGCTCGCCGGCTTCGCCGTGATGCTCCTGCTCGGCCTGGTCGTGCTCGGCGCCGTGGCCGTCCTGTTCGCGGTCGACGTCGGCGGGGCGTGGCTGCCGCTCGTGACCACCGTCGTGCTCGGGGCGGCCGGCGTGGCCGCGGTCGGCACCTTCTACGCCGGAGTCACCGTGCGACTGCGCGCGCGGGAGGTGATGCTGCCGCTCCTCATGCTGCCGGTGCTGGCCCCATTGCTGCTCGGCGCGGTGAAGGCCACCTCGGCCGCACTCTCCGGGGACCCGTTCGGTGAGCTCGCCGCGTGGCTTCAGCTGCTGGTGGCCTTCGACGTCATCATGATCGTCGCCGGGGCGGCGGCCTACGGCTACCTGCTGGAGGACGGATGAAGACGAGGATCCTGGGGTTCGTCGCGCTCGCGGCCGTGGTGGCCGTCGTCGGCGTCGCGCTGTTCGTCGTCCCCGCGGACCGCAACCAGGGCGACGCGCAGCGGATCATGTATCCGCACGTCGCATCTGCCTGGCTCGCGTACCTGTCCTTCGGCGTCACGGCCCTGGCCGGGATCGGCTGGCTCTGGAAGCGGGACCTGCGACTCGACGCCGTGGCGCTGGCGGGCGCCGAGATCGGCGTCATCTTCACCGCCTTCGCGATCTGGGGCGGCATGATGTGGGGCAGGCCGGTGTGGGGCGTCTTCTGGCAGTGGGAGGACCCGCGCCTGACGACGACCGCACTGCTGCTGGCCCTCTACGTCGGCTACCTGCTGCTGCGCCGCCTGACCGACGACCCGGAGCGGCGCGCCACCCGTGCCGCCATCGTCGGCATCGTGGCCGCCATCGACATCCCCATCGTCCACTTCAGCGTCGAGTGGTGGCGTGGTCTGCACCAGACGGCCACCATCGCGGCTCCCGACAAGGTCCTGAACCCTGCGGCGCCGATGGTCTTCGTGGGAACCCTCCTCGGCACGCTGGCCGCCTTCACCCTCGCCTGGCTCTACCTCATGATCCGGCGGTACCAGCTCGCGCGGCTCGAGCTGACCCGCGAGGAGGCCCGCCGCCTGGATCTCCTCGCCGGCGCGCACGCGGCGCAGGTGACCCGATGACGGACGCGGGCTACGTGATCGCGGCCTACGCCGTGATCCTCGGTGGCCTCGCCGGGTACACGGCGCTCCTCTGGCGCCGCCTGCAGGCTGCCCGCGAGAGGGACGACGAGGCGCGATGACCGTCTCGGCGCCCTCGGAGCCGATGCTGCCGCCGCGTCGGCGGCCATGGGGGATCCTGGTCCTGGTGGCGGTCGTGCTCGCCGTCATCGGCTACCTGGCCTTCAGCAGCGTGGGCAGCGCGCTCGTGTACTACGTGACCCCGACCGAGCTGCTCGATCGGGGTGAGGCCGCGGTCGGCGAGACGGTGCGGCTCGGCGGCCTGGTCGAGCAGGGCAGTGTCGCGGGGCCGGCAACCGATCTGACCTTCGTGGTCACCGACGGCGAGAACGGCATCGAGGTCCACTCCACCGTGGCGCCGACCCGCTCCTTCCGCGAGGGCTCCGGGGCCGTGGTCGAAGGCGCGCTCGGCAGTGACGGCGTCTTCGAGGCGACCCGGGTCATCGTGAAGCACGACGAGAACTACGAGGTGCCGGCTTCGGGCGAGGTCCCCTCCGACCAGGTGTTCGAACCCGGCGCGGACCAGTGATTCCGGCCATCGGTCACGCGGCGATCGTCGTCGGGCTTGGCCTGACCGTCTACGCGGTGGTGGCCTTCGTGCTTGCCGCGCGCGGCGGAGACCCGCGTTTGGCGGTCAGCGGCCGGCACGCCGTCGTCGGCTCATTCGCGGCGGCCGCCATCGGCTGCGCCGCAATGGTCGTCTCGCTCCTCGTCCACGACTTCAGCGTGGCGTACGTGGTCGAGAACAACGCCACCACCACGCCGCCGTTCATCAGCGCCATCAGCCTGTGGGCGGCGCTCGAGGGGTCGATCCTGTTCTGGGCGCTGCTGGCCACCGGCTGGGCATCGCTCGTGCTGCATCGGTACCGCGGCCGGCATCGCCAGCTGATGCCATGGGTGGGCGCCACGCTGGCATCGGTCAACGCGTTCTTCTTCGCGGTCATGACCTGGCCGGGGAATCCATTCGCGCTCACCTCGCCGGTGGCGGCGGAGGGGAGCGGACCGAACGCGCTCCTCCAGAACCACCCGTTCATGGCGCTCCACCCGCCGCTGCTCTACCTGGGATACACCGGGCTGGCGGTGCCGTTCGCCTTCGGCGTCGCCGCGCTGGCCACCCGGCGCCTGGACGAGGAGTGGCTGCGCATCGTGCGGCGCTGGACGCTCATCCCCTGGACCTTCCTGACCCTCGGGATCGTCGCGGGGGCCTGGTGGAGCTACGAGGTGCTCGGTTGGGGCGGCTACTGGGCCTGGGACCCTGTCGAGAACGCCGCCTTCCTGCCGTGGCTCACCGCCACCGCCTTCGTGCACTCCTCGATGGTCGCCGAGCGACGGGGCGGCCTGCGGGTCTGGACCAGTGCCATGGTCATCGCCACCTTCGTGCTGACCCTGGTGGGAACCTTCCTGACCCGATCGGGCGTGGTCGCCAGCGTGCACTCGTTCACGCAGTCCGACATCGGCCCCTGGTTCCTGGCGGGCATCGTGGTCGCCCTGGCCGGCTCGCTCACGCTGCTCGTCTGGCGTCTTCCCGAGCTCGCCGGCGACGGTCGGCCATCGGGCACGGTGAGCCGGGAGTCGGCCTTCCTGCTCAACAACGTCCTCTTCCTGGGCATCACCTTCGCCGTCCTGTTCGGCACCCTCCTGCCCCTGCTCGTGGCCGCCACCAGCGGCGACACGATCAGCGTCGGCGCCCCGTGGTTCAACACGGTGACGGTCCCGATCTTCGTGGCGCTGCTCTTCCTGATGGGCGTGGGGCCGGCCCTGCCGTGGGGGACCGCCTCGTGGCGGTCGCTGCGCGAGCGCTTCACGATCCCGCTCCTCCTCGGAGTCGGCGTGGTATCGGTGGCGCTCATCCTGGGGCTGCGCGCCTGGGGACCGCTCGGGACGCTGGGGCTTGCGGTCTTCGTTGGCGCGATCATGGTCGACGAGGTCGTGCGGGGAGCGCGCGCCCGGGCTCGCGGCCGCGGCGAGGCGCACCCGACAGCCGCCTGGCGCCTGGTGACGCGCAACCGGCGGCGTTACGGCGGGTATTCCGTCCACCTCGGCGTGCTGGTCATGGCGGTCGCGGTGGCCGTCTCCTCGGGGCTGGCGAGCGACCGCACGGTGACTTTGGCCCCGGGAGAGACGGCACGGCTCGGAGGCTACGAGATCCGCCACGATCGCCTGGTCATCGAGCCGCTCGCCAGCGATGCGCGCGTGACGGAGACGCGTGCCGAGGTCACCTACGCCGGACCGCAGAGCGGCTCGCTCGCCACGGCGCTGCGGGACTACCCGAACTCGACCGCCGCCATTGCAACGCCCGCGGTGCGCACCTCGCTCGGCGAGGACCTGTACGTCACCCTCCTCGCCTCGGATCCCGAGAGCGGCAGCGTCACCCTCCACCTGTTCGTGAACCCGCTCGTCGTCTGGATCTGGATCGGCGGCGCCGTCGTCGGCATC
>DASVEH010000270.1:0-2622 GCA_036380655.1 Candidatus Limnocylindria bacterium
CAGGCATGTCGTTTGAGATCGGAGGTGGAAGTCCTGTCCTGGGGCCCTGACAGAGGGAACCCGACACTGATGTGGCAAGGGCGCGGCCCGGAATTGACCGGGCGGCCGGTTGGCGTCGCGGTTTGGCGTCGGCCGGTTTCCGTGAGGGCGGGTCTGAAAGAAGCCGTAGGTGCGTGGTGGTCGCGAACGAGAGTGAAGCGCCGTAAGGCGTCCGTGTGCGGGGTGAGCTGGCGCGCAGCAGCGATGCCCGATATCTGTTGGTGCCGCGGGCGTACTGGCGACGCGATCGCCGCGAAATCTCAACGACTTACCCTGGGAGATCTGTTGGGCCCCGAGGTTCGGAAGGCCGCCGGAGACGACGGCCGATGACCCAGCAGAAGTCGGAGGACCGCGTAGTACCGGACGGCGGGGTAATGCCCGCTCAGCCTGCCGGTGGTGGGCAAGGGAAGGCGGTCCCGGTCGAACAAACGGCGGGGCGGCTGCGGCTGCCGATCGCGACAGCAGAAGACCCCGCGGGGTCCGCTCGCAAGGGCGTCCGGGACCGGTCCCGGGCAGAACTTGCGGGGGTGCCGAAGGCGATCGTCAACCCAAAGGACGACCCGCTGGCGACGATGGAGGAGGTGATCGAGCGACTGGACTCGGCGATGTTGAAGGTGGTCGCGAACCAGGGCGCTCCGGGTCCTGACGGGCTGACGGTCGGCATGCTGCGCGAGCGGTGGCCGACGATCGGCCCCAAGCTGCACACCGCGTTGCTGTTCGGGACGTATCGGCCGGGCGTGATCCGCCGGGCGATGATCCCCAAAGCGACCGGCGGGCAGCGCGGACTCGGGATCCCCAACGTGGCTGATCGGGTGGTGATGGAGGCCGTGCGGCAGGTGCTTGAACCTGTGTATGAGCCGACATTTCACGCGGCAAGCCACGGGTTCCGGCCTGGTCGAAGCTGCCACACGGCAATCACCGAAGCCAAGCAGCATGTCCGTGACGGCTACGAGTGGGTGGTCGACATCGATCTGGAGAAGTTCTTTGATCGCGTCAACCACCAACGGCTGCTCGCCCGGCTCGCGCAGCGAGTCGATGACAGGCGGCTGCTCGTGCTCATCGGCCGCATGCTCAAGGCCAAGGTGGTGTTGCCGGACGGTGTCGTGATCGGCGTCTGGGAGGGCGTGCCGCAGGGCTCGCCGCTCTCTCCGCTGCTCTCGAACATCGTGCTGGACGAGCTCGACACCGAGCTCGCCCGGCGTGGTCACCGGTTCGTCCGCTACGCCGACGACTGCAACGTCTACGTGGCAAGCGAACGCGCCGGACAGCGGGTCATGGCCAGCCTCAGCCGGTTCATCCAGTGGCGCCTGCGCCTGCGGATCAACACCGGCAAGTCGGCCGTCGCCCAACCCAAAGACCGGCACTTCCTCGGATTCTGCCTGCGTGTCGTCCATGGACGACGCAGGACCGTGGAAATCGGGCTCTCCGAGAGCACCAAGCGCAACGCGATGGCCCGCATCCGCCAGCTCACGCCCAGGACCTGGGGCGGCACGCTGGAAGGCTGCATCCACCAGATCAACACGTGGCTGCGCGGATGGCATGCGTTCTTCGGGATCGCCTCGGCCAACGAGAAGCAGTTCATGGGCAACATCGACGCCCACATCCGGCGTCGGTTGCGCGCGATCCTGCTACGCCACTGGAAACGCCGACGAACGATCACTCGGCGCCTAATCGCACTGGGCATCCCGCCGCACACAGCGTGGCGCTCGCTCTACGCCGGCCACAAGTCGACGTGGGCGCTCAGCCACACCCCGGCCGTCGATCACGGACTGCGCAACGCGTACTTCGCCAAGCGCGGCCTCATCTCGACAGCCAAGCTGCGCCGCGGCAAACGCCCGGCCATCGACGCCCCTGTCCATCCAACCATGGCCCTGGAGCAGGGATAACACGAGGTCGAGAACCGGCCGGCGGCGGGGGTCACAACCCGCCGTCCCGAAGAGCCGGATGCGAACAGCGCACGTCCGGTTCTGTGGGAGCCGGGGCGGGCAACCGCCCCGGCTACCCGACGAAGCAGTCCTCTTGACGCCGACGGTCGTCCGGAGCTACGCCGTCCTGGCTCGGGCGTCTTGGGCGCGTACGTTGCATGGTGCGGAGTCCGTGCGGGCACCAGTATTGAGAATGCGAGCGTTGAGCGGTATCCGGCTGCTGTGCGTGTGTGGGGCGGCCGCAGGGGTGATCAGTGGGTGCTCGCAAGCGACGCGCGAGTGCACGGCGGCGGGGTGCTGGGAGGGCGTGATGCTCGCCGATCCTCAGTTCAGGGGCGAGATCGATCGGCCGCTAACGGTGCGCGCTTGCGTGGAGGGCAGGTGCGGCGAGGCGAAGACGGACGCGAGCGACGTGGCCGTTGGGGTGCGGATACCGGCGGACCGCGAGAACGTGAAGGTCTCGATCACTGTGGTCGACGTTGACGGTCGAGTCCTGCTGGAGAGTGCTGGCCTGGGCCGAGTGCAGATCAACCGCCCGAACGGCCGCGAGTGCCCGCCGGAGTGCCGCTTCGTGAGCGTGATGAGCCGGAACGGTCGGCTCGTCCCGAGCACGGCTTGAGCGACGAGTCTGCCGCGCCCGGCGATCTGACCCTGCGGT
>DASVEH010000271.1:0-2410 GCA_036380655.1 Candidatus Limnocylindria bacterium
CTGGCGAAGTCGAAGCGGCCGCATCGGATCAACGAGGTAGAGCTTCCACTGGGCGTGCTCGTTGCGCGTCATCGAGAAGCCTGGTCCGGTCGATCGCACGATTCCGAAGAGCGCGTCGACCGTCAGCCACTTGTCGGGTGGGCAGGCCGCGAGTGCCGTGCCGATCGCTTGACGCCGCGGCTTGGCAGTGGTGAGCACGTTGGCCACCCGCTGGCCCTTGATGAACTCGATCCGACTGAACTCGTCGATCACGCCGTGGGTCAGCCAGCGTTTCCACAGGAGCCGGATCGTGTCGGCGGACGGGGCGGCTAGGAGACCGCTGAATAATCGGCGTGTCGCCCATGAATACCGGCCTGAGCTGGGATAATAGGTTCATGCAGGGTGTGGAACGTGCCGATCGGGAGCTTCTGGACGCTGAGGCACTGGTCGGTCATCTGGTTTCGGCGGGCAGCATGTTCGGATTCCTGGCCGGGCATCGCCAGGACGTGTTCCCCGACGGGGAGTTCGAGGATTTGTTCCCCTCGGGCAAGGGACGGCCGTCGATCCCGGCCTCGGTGATGGCCTCGATCCTGGTGCTGCAGACCCTGCACGACCTGTCCGACCGGGAGACCGCCGAGGCGGCCCGGTGCGACCTGAGGTGGAAGGTCGCGACCGGGATGGCGTTGGACCACAAGGGATTCGACCCGTCCACGCTGGTGTACTGGCGCAAACGGCTGGCGAAGTCGAAGCGGCCGCATCGGATCAACGAGGCGGTGCGGCAGGTCGTGGCGGAGACCGGGATCCTGCGCGGCCGCCGCAAACGCGCGGTGGATTCCACGATCCTGGCCGACGCGGTCGCCACCCAGGACACCATCACCCAGCTGATCTCGGCGATCCGGCGGGTGGCCAGGGAAGTGCCGGGCGCGGCCGAGCGGGTCGCGAAGGTGTGCACCGGCCATGACTACTCCATACCGGGCAAGCCGGTGATCGACTGGGACGAGCCCGGCGCGAAGGACGCGTTGGTGTCGTCCCTGGTCAATGACGCGAACGCGCTGCTCGGGGCGCTGGCCGGCGCCGAGTCGGACGAGCGGGATTCGGACGAGCGGGCGCAGGCAGCGCTGGCGTTGCTGGCGTTGGTGGCCGGACAGGACGTCGAACCGGCCGAGGGATCCGACGGGACCGACGGGCGGTGGCGGATCGCCCGCAAGGTCGCCCCGGAACGGGTCGTCTCCACCGTGGACACCGAGGCCCGGCACACCCGCAAGTCGCCGGAGAACCGCCGGGACGGCTACCGGGCGCACGTGTCGGCCGAACCGGAGACCGGGATCGTCACCGACGAGCGGCTCACCCCGGCCGCCGGAACCGACAACAGCGATCCTTCCGTGGCGAAGGAGTTCCTGGCCGAGGAGGACGGCCCACGCGAGTGGTACGGCGATTCCGCTTATGGCACAGGGGATCTGCGTGGCGCGATCGACGACGCCGACCACCAGGCCGTGATCAAGCCCAAGCCGCTGCGGCCCGCGGTCGAGGGCGGGTTCACCGTCGACGACTTCACCGTCGACGAGCAGGCGGGCACGGTCACCTGCCCCAACGACGTCACTCGCCCGATCAGCCGGACCCGCGTGGCGACCTTCGGCACGCTCTGCCGTGACTGCCCCCTGCGCGCGCGGTGCACCACAGCCCGGAACGGCCGTAAAATCGTTCTGCACCAACGCGACAGCCTGCTGCGCCGAGCCCGCCGAGACTGGGCGGAGCAGCCCGGCCTGAGGGAGAAGTACCGCAAATTCCGGCCCAACGTGGAACGGGTCGTCTCCCAGATCGCCAGCCGAGGCGGACGCCGGCTGAAACTCCGCTATCTGGGTACCGACAAGAACAACGACTGGCTCAAGCGCCGCACCGCCGGCCTCAACCTGCGCAACCTCCTGGGTCGTGGGCTCACCCGCACGGCAGGAGTCTGGGTTCTGGCGGCCCGGACCGCCTGAGAAGACCGCCCGTGGGCCGCTTGACGGCGTCGTCACCGAGCCCGGTAGTCCCCCCAAGGGGGCCGCACAGGTGCTTTCACACGTTCGGATGCCCTGCCATGCTCCCGATCCGTGTTCGCGTCCGGTCTCCTGCCGATCTCGCGTCTCGGCCCGCGAAACGGCCCTCCCCAGAAACACCCATATTCAGCGGTCTCCTAGAGCCGAGCGGCCCTTCGCCGTCAACTGCAGGCGGCCTTTCGCGAGTTCGGCCAAGCCACCCGCCTGCAGCAGTAACGGCCACGCGAACGCCGAGATCGTCTCCTCGTCGTAGAAGTCGCCGACCGCCTGGGCGATTCACCTTGGTCGTGGCGTCGCTGGGGCGCTGTGTCTTCTCGCTGCACCGGAGTTTGCCCGCCGCGCAGAGTTGGAGCACGACTCGGAGATTGACCAGAGCCTCGTTCTCAGTGGGG
>DASVEH010000272.1:0-3625 GCA_036380655.1 Candidatus Limnocylindria bacterium
CAGGCCGGGCAGGCCCGGCATCCCCGGAAGGCCCATGCCGCCGGCGATCGAGCCCATGCGCTCGCGCTCGAGCTCCTTGCTGCGGCCGATCGCCTCGTTGACGGCGGTCATGACGAGATCCTGGAGCATCTCCACCTCGGCCGCGTCCACGGCCGATGGATCGATCTCGACGCTGCGGACCTCCTGCGCCCCGGTGATGACGATGCGCACGGCGCCACCCCCGGCGGTCGCCTCGAGCGTCGTCTCGGCGAGCTCCTGCTGCGCCTGCGCCATCTGCGCCTGCATCTGTTGCGCCATCTTGGCGATCTGGCCGATGTTCACGAAGCCTGGTCCTCGTTCGGGAGTGAATGGCGTGGCAGGTCAGCGCACCTCGGGCGCGTCGACCAGCTCACCGCCGGTGATCTTCAGCACGCCCTCGAGCAGGGCCTGCGCTTCGGGATCGTCGCCGGTTGGTCCGAGCGCCTGCTCGACGGTCAACGGCTCGAGCTCCACGTTACTGGCGACGCACTCGATGGCAAAGGAGCCGCCGAACATGTCGGTCAGCAGGCCCTCGATGGCGCCGGCGCGCTGCGCGATTCGCGAGCGCATGAAATCGCGGCCCTCGGGGAAGGCGAGGGTCAGGCGAGCGCCGTCACGAGCGATCGGCCGGCACTCCTTGAGAAGGGGCTTGATGACCGGGTTGGCTCGATCGACCACCTCGGCCCAGTGAGCGCGGAGCTCCGCGACGTCTGCCGACACGGGCGCGGTGGCTGCCGCGACCGGCGCGGTGGCAGCCACCTCCGGCTCGGCAGCCGGGACCGGTTCCGGCCTGGGCTCAGGCCGGGGTCGGGGGGTGGCCGCGACCGGGGCCGCGGCGGCCTGAACATCGGGAGCTCGCTGCGGGGCCGCGGCGGGCCGGGCCGCCGAGGCAAGCTCGGCTGGCGGCTCGACGCTGAGGAGCTCGAGCAGCAGGCGGGCGCGACCCTCGCGGGCCGCGGCGCCGGCCGCCTCGGCGAGGGTCCGGAGGATGGTGGCGAGACGACGTGCGGCGGTCGGATCCGACGCCGAGGCCAGGAGACGGCGACGCGCCTCGCCCTCGGCCTGGGCGGCGACCTGCGCCATGTCACGTCCCGCATCGGCGAGCTCGCTGACGCGGTCCAGGGCGGCCGGCGCATCGGCGGCAACGTAGGCGTCGACCAGTGCAGCGATCGCGGTGTCGTCTGCGAGGCCGACCGCCTCGCGGACGTCGGCGGCGCTGACGCGCGCCGGCGCGAAGGCGAGGATTTGGTCGAGCAGCGACTCGGCGTCGCGCATGCCGCCGTCGGCCAGGCGCGCAATGAGGGCGAGGGCGTCGTCATCGGCCTCCGCGCCCTCGCTGGCGACGATGCGGGTCAGCTTGCCGACGATGGTCGCATCGGCCATACGCCGGAAATCGTGGCGCTGGGTGCGGCTGATGATGGTGGCCGGCACCTTGTGCGTGTCGGTGGTGGCCAGGATGAAGACGACGTGGTCGGGAGGCTCCTCGATGAGCTTGAGCAGCGCGTTGAACGCGTGTGTGCTCAGCATGTGGACCTCGTCGATGATGTAGACGCGTCGCCGCAGCTCGGACGGAGCCGTCAGCGCCCGCATGACGAGGTCACGAGCGTCGTCCACCAGGCCATGCGATGCCGCGTCGATCTCGATGACGTCGAGGGCGCGGCCCTCGCGGATCGAGGTGCAGGCAGCGCAGGCGTCGCACGGCTCGCCGTCATCGGCGAGGACGGTGCAGTTGATGGCCTTGGCGAGGATGCGCGCCGTCGAGGTCTTGCCGGTCCCGCGCGGCCCGACGAAGAGGTACGCGTGTGCCAGCCGGTCCCCGGTCACCGCACGGCGAAGGGTGGTCACGATCGGGTCCTGGCCGACCAGCTCGGCGAAGCGCTGCGCGCGGAAGCGCCGGTAGAGGGCGCGATGGACGGCGGTGGGCACGGCTTCGGAGGTGGTGGGCATCGGCTGGGCTGGGGGCATGACGCGCCCTACCGTACACCGATTCGGGTGGACCGATTCCCGGTGGGCGGGCGGGGTTGATGAGAGGTCGTGCACCCGGCGTCGATCAGCACCAGCTCGCACTCACCCACGCGCCCGGCTCCAGCCAGGTTGTCCCGCGGCACCCGAAGGCGATCGCTTACCGCTGCTTCCTTCCGGACCTGACGGGGTTCACGGACCTCCGCTGCGCGGGACCCGACTCTCGACGTCGGACGCGGTGGTGGTGGGCGAACGGTGCTGCCCTCGACCGGGAGTTCAGCTCCGCTATAGCGGATTGCGGATACAGGGCACCGCTAGTTCCCCGCCTAGCACGACCGGCCGCGATGGTAGGGCAGGGTGCTGGATCGGTCAATCGAGTCTGGCGGAGAGGGAGGGATTCGAACCCTCGACGGGTTGCCCCGAACGGCATTTCCAGTGCCGCGCCATAGGCCTCTAGGCGACCTCTCCTCCGAGGCGGCGTGGCGGAGAGGGAGGGATTCGAACCCTCGGTGCTATTCGCACACCGCTTTTCGAGAGCGGCACCTTAAACCACTCGGACACCTCTCCGTGCCGGGAGCGAGTCTAGCGCACTCCCCCATCTCGGACCACGACTCCGTCAGGCCGATGCCGAGGCGGGCACCAGACGGCGAGCTTCGCTCTCGCGAACCCCTGAGACGACGGAGAGCTGGTGGAGCATCGTCGTGTCGCGGGCCAGGTTGATGATGCCGCCGGCCGCGCCGCGCTCCGGATCGGGCAGCGCGAAGACGAGGGCCCGCACGCGCGCCTCGAGCAGCGCGCCGACGCACATGGCGCACGGCTCGTGGGTCGTGAAGATGGTTGCTTCGGCCAGGCGCCGGGTGCCGAGCTTGCGAGCCGCGGCCTGGACGGTGAGCAGGACGGCGTGCGCAGTCGGGTCCTCGCCGAGCGCGACGCGCTGGTGATCACGGGCAATCATCGCGTCGTCGATGACGGCGACGGCCCCCACGGGCGCCTCGCCCTCCTCGGCACCTCGCTTCGCCTCGGCGATCGCCTCTGCCATGTACAGCTCGTAGTTCATCGGTTCGCCCCTCGCTCGGGAGCCACCGAAACCGTGGCCCGGCTCACGCCGCCGAGTCTAGCAGAGGACGGTACGAATCCTGCATTTCGAGCCGGTAGGCAGTACCAAACGCAGTTCCCGCGCCGGCCGACCCGGGGCGGTGAGGATGACCACAGAGAGCTCCCCATGTTCCTTCCCCGCACGCGCCGGCTGAGAGCCGGGGCATCGGTCCTCGCCCTGGCCGGCGTCTTCGCGCTCAGCCTCAACGTCCCGATTCCCTCGGTTCCCGACGGCGGCCGCGAGGTCGTCATCGAGGAGGTGAACGAGCGCCTTCCCGGATGGAGCATCCGGCGCGTCGAACGCTCCTGGGAAGGCGCCTATTCCGTCGTGGCGCTGTGCGCCGGCCGCGAGATCGGGTTCCAGTTCGTGCCCGGGCACGGCCTGCCCGCCCAGGACGCCTGGCTCCAGCCCAGCGATACGTACTCCCGCGATCGGCTACGTGGCGTCTCCGATCACTGGCGGCACCTGGTGTGGTACCACGACCCGGCGCTCATGAACACGCTCTCGTGCCACGAGGAGATCGCCGGCAGCGAGCAGACCTCCATGGAC
>DASVEH010000273.1:0-11908 GCA_036380655.1 Candidatus Limnocylindria bacterium
CCGCCGCCGGGACCTGAGTCCCGACGAGGCGGTGAGCCGGCTCGGGGCCCAGGAGGAGCTGCTCGAGGAGGAGGTCAAGGGCCTGCAGGGCATGCTGGCGCCCGAGGAGCTCCACGGCCTCCACATGGAGTACGAGGCGAATCTCGAGCGCGCGCTGCGGGGGAGCGTGACCGTCGAGCGCGGCTGCGCGATCACGCGGCTGCCGCACCGGCCGCCGGACGACGAGGAGCCCTACATCTACTACAAGCGCGGCCACGCCAACGTGACCCACGGTCGCATGCGGATGGCGGAGATCGTGGACGTCCTCATCGCGTGGGAGCCCGGCCGGCCGGCCGACGCCTCGGTGGCGGCGCGGCTCGAGCGCACGCGCGAGGGCTGAATCCGCCGAATCAGCGGGTGAGCGTCACCTTGCCCAGCCCGGACGGCGCATCCGGGCTCAGGCCGCGCGCGCGGGCCGCCGCCTCCACCAGGAGCTGGCCGGGAACCACGAACTGCAGCGGTGTCAGCGCCTCCGGCAGCCGGGACGACAGTGAAAGGGCGCCGGGGATAGCGCCGGCCTCAGAGCCGCCGATGACGGTCGCCCGCCGGCCCCGGCCGGCAACGGCGGCCACCGTCTCGTCGACGAGCCTGCCCATCGGGCCGTCCGGCCGGATGCCGATGGCCGGGACGGCAGACTGCGCCAGCACGAGCGGTCCGTGCGCGAAGTCGGCGGTCGAATACGCCTCGGCGAACAGACCGCAGGTCTCCTTCAGCTTGAGTGCCAGCTCGAGCGCCGTCGCGAGGTTGAAGCCGCGTGACACGAGCAGTGCGCGGTCGGCATTGGCCAGGTCGTCGAGAGCCTCGCGGCCGTCGGCATCAAGCCAGCGCTCGGAGCGCCTCAGGGTGTCGTCGAGGACGGCGGGCAGCGCCGCCAGCCCGTCCGTCAGAGAGGCGTCGCCCCGCACGGCCGCCACCAGCGAGGCGACCACCGCCAGCTCGGCGACATACGTCTTTGTGGCCGGGATGGCCAACTCGCGGCCGGCGTGGCAGCCCACGTGCCACTCGGCGGCAGCGGCGAGCGGGGATGGGTGCTCGTTCGTGATCGCCACCGTCACCGCATCGGCGGCTCGGGCCACCTCGACGACGCCCACGATGTCCGGGCTCTGGCCCGATTGGGAGATTGCGATCAGCATCCCGTCCCGCCAGTCCAGCGGCGCTCCGTAGACCGTCGTGATCGACGGCTTGGCAAGGCTGGTCGGCAGTCCGAGGTGAGCCTCGATGAGGTACTGGGCGTACACGGCGGCGTGATCGGAGGTTCCGCGCGCCGCGATCATCGCCCACCGCGGCCGGCGGTCACGGATCGCTCGGGCCACGGGAGCGAGCTCGTTGGGCGCCGCCGCCAGGACGCGTTCGACCGCGGCCGGCACTTCGCCAATCTCGCGCCGCATGAGCGACGGCGTTGCGCCAGACCCGTTCATCGGCCCGCGAACTGCGGCAGGTGCTCCCGATTCGCGTCGAGCAGCGCGTCGAGCAGCGGCGTGACGTCGCCGATCCGCGGACCGACCAGCGGATTTGCCTCGAGCGCCAGCCTCGCGTCGTCACGGCTGCCCGACAGGGCGGCGCGGATGGCGAGCCGCTCGTACTCCTTGACCGCCCGGACGAGCGCCATCATGTCCCCATCCATCGGCCGCTGGGGCAGGGGATGGGCGCCATCGCGGTCGATGTGAGCCGGGACCTCGACCACCTCGTCGGGCTCCAGCCCGCCGACCGCGGTCCCGTTCCGCACGTCGACGACCTGCACGTCACCCGCCCCGTCGTGGAGCGAGGCGAGGAGCTGTGCCGCGGCCTCGCTGTAGAAGGCACCGCCGCGGTCGTTGAGGAGGGAGGGCTTGGTGTCGAGGGCCGGGTCGGCGTACATGTCGAGCAGCCGCCGCTCGAGGTCGATGACCTCCTCGGCGCGGTGATGTCCAGCGCGCTGCTCGGCCAGCACCTCGTCGAAGCGGTAGAAGTAGCGCAGGTAGTAGGACGGCACCATCCCCATCTGCCGAATCCGCTCGACCGGCAGGCCGAGGTCGGCCGCGATGCCGGCGCCGTCGCGCTCGAGCAGCTCCGGCAGGCGATCGACGCCGTCGACGCGTGCGGCGGTGATCCAGCTCAGGTGGTTGAGGCCGACGTGATCGAGCGTCAGCCGATCCGGCGTAACGCCCAGCTGCGACGCGAGGCGCCGCTGGAGCGAGATGGCGACGTTGCACAGCCCGAGCGCGCGGTGACCGTGGTCGACGAGCGCCTGGGTCACGATGCCGACCGGGTTGGTGAAGTCGATGATCCATGCGTCGGGAGCCGCGTGACGTCGCGCCAGCTCGGCCAGCTCGAGCACGACCGGCACGGTCCGTAGCGCCTTCGCCAGGCCGCCGGCACCGGTCGTCTCCTGTCCGATCGTCCCGAAGCGGAGGGGGAGCGTCTCGTCGACGAGCCGGGCCGCCTGGCCTCCGATGCGCAGTTGGAAGAGGACGAAGGAGGCGCCGTCCATGGCTTCGACGGCGTCGCCGCCGAGTGTCAGCCGGCCCTCCCAGTCCATGCGCCGCAGCATGCGGGCGGCAAGCCCGCCGACGATCTCGAGCCGCTCCTTGCCGATGTCGTGGAGGACCAGCTCGTCGATCGGCAGCCGGGTGCGGCGGTTGGCCAGACCCTCCACGAGCTCGGGTGTGTAGGTGCTTCCGCCGCCGATGACCGCGACCTTGATGCCCATCGTGATCCTCGACAGGTATTGACAGATTGCTTATAACGTTATGAGCAACACGGGTCAAGCGACCACGAACGAGGACAGTATGGCGCGGTTCCATCTCGAGCCCGGGCCGATCCCGCTGCACCACCAGGTGTTCCGAGACCTCAGCGCCGCGCTCGACGACGGCGAGTGGAAGCCCGGCGAACGCATGCCCACCGAACGTGACCTGGCGGAGCGCTACGGCTGCAGCCTGATCACCGTACGCCACGCGCTGGGCCAGCTCGTTCGCGAGGGCCGCATCGAGCGCACCCGCGGACGCGGCACATTCGTCCTCCAACCGCGGATCGAACGCGACATCGCCGGCTCGATGAGCTTTGCGCAGGAGATGGAGCGACGGGGCCTCGATCCAGCCACGCGTCTCATCACGGCACGCATCGAGCCCGCCGGCGACGTCATCGGCGCGCTCCTGGCGATCGAGGCCGATGCGCCGGTCGCCTATCTCGAGCGCGTCCGCCTCGGCGGCGGAGAGCCACTCATCCTCGAGCAGGCACGGCTGCCCGCGCACCGCTTCCCCGAGCTGCTCGGCCATGACTTCGAGCGCCGCTCCCTGTACGACATCCTGGCCGAGGAATACGCCACGCGGATCGTCCGCGCGCGGGAGTCGGTCGAGCCGGTGAGCCTGCACGCGCGGGAGGCCGGACTCCTCGACGTCTCGGCGCGGTCGCTGGCCCTCCAGATCGACGGCGTGGCCTTCGCCGGCGACGGCTCGCCCGTCGAGGCGGCGCGCAGCTTCGTGCGAGGGGACAGGACGCGCTACTACCTGGAGCGGGACGTCGTTCGCGCCCACTGGCTGGCGGACGCGGATCGCGTGCCCGTCTCGCTGGCGGGCATCGGGCGCCGCGAGCCGTGGCGGGGGGAGAGGAGGGTCGCGGCTGAACGACAGACGCCTGGAGAGTGGTGGTTCTATCCGAGATGGAGGCTTCTACATGCGCAGCACCGTCCTACGCTTCGGCTCGCTCTTCGCGATCCTGGTCCTCGTTCTCGCCGCCTGTGGCGGCCAGACCGGCCAGTCGGAAGAGCCCGGGTCGAGCGACCCTGCCGCCAGCGAACCGGGCTCGTCGGAGCCGGTCGCGGGCGAGCCTGTCGAGATCCGTTGGTTCTGCTGCCTCGGCGCCGGCGATGACCCCGCCCAGGTGGAGGTCGAGCAAGCGGTCGTCGACGCGTTCAACGAGTCGCATCCTGACATCCATGTGACGCTCGAGGTCGTCGAGTACGAGGAGGCGTACGACATCCTCGCCGTCCAGATCAACTCACCCGATCCGCCGGACGTGGTCGGACCAGCCGGCATCTCCGGAGCGGAGGCATTCCACGGCCAGTGGCTTGACCTGCAGCCGCTCGTCGACTCGACGGGCTACGACCTCGGCCAGTTCGCGGAGGGCGCGGTCGACTTCTACCGGAGCGAAGAAAACGGCCTCGAGGGCCTGCCCTTCGCGATCTTCCCGTCCATGACCTACTACCAGCGCGACATGTTCGACGAAGCCGACCTCGAATACCCGCCGCACGAGTACGGTGAGCCGTACATCCTCGACGGGGAGGAGGTCGAGTGGAACTTCGACACGCTGCGCGAGCTGGCCCTCCGGCTCACTGTCGACGAGAACGGCAACGATGCCACCTCGCCCGACTTCGACCCGGAGGCGATCGTCCAGTGGGGATACGAGCCGCAGTACCAGGACCTCCGGGCCCAGGGCTCGTATTGGGGCGCCGGCAGCCTCGTCGCCGAGGACGGCACGACGGCCCAGATCCCCGAGCAGTGGCAGGACGCCTGGAAGTGGTTCTATGACGGGGTCTGGACCGACCACTTCATCATGAACGAGGCCCAGGCCCAGGATCCGACCATCGGCGCAACGGGCAACCCGTTCCAGTCGGGCAACGTCGCCATCGCGATCTCGCACCTCTGGTACACGTGCTGCGCCACGGCGACCGATGAGGATGGCAACTTCGTCGACGATCCCAACTGGGACATCGCCGCGGTGCCGTCGAACAACGGGACCGTGACCTCGAACTTCAACGCGGACACGTTCCGCATCCTCGAGGCCAGTCAGCATCCGGAAGAGGCGTTCGAGTTCCTCACGTATTTGCTGGGCGATGCATCCGGAGAGCTGCTCCAGCTCTACGGCGGCCTTCCCGGTCGGGCAGAGGACCAGGATGCGTTCTTCGCGGGCCTTGACGAGCGCTGGACGCAGGATGTCGACTGGCAGGTGGCGATCGACGGGATCCCGTTTGCCGACAATCCGAGCTTCGAGGGCTTCATGCCGAACTACCAGGAGGCGTTCACGGCCATCCAGGGGCAGCTGACGAACCTTCGCAGCACGCCCGACCTGGACATCGACGCGGAGATCGCAGCCTTCACCGAAGAGCTGCAGGGGATCTTCGACAGGGCCGAGTAGGCGATTCCGGGATCCGGCCGTCGTCCGCGACGGTCGGGTCCACCCTCATCGCATATGCGGAGGAACAGATGGCCATCGTCGAGCTGACCGGGCAGGACCCGCCAGGGGATGCCTCGCGCCTCTCGCTCGCTCAGCGAGAGTCGTTGCTCGGCTATCTCTTCATCAGCCCCTGGATCATCGGCTTCCTGACGCTGACGCTGGTCCCGGTCATCGCGACCTTCGTCTTCACCTTCCTCAACCTTCGACTGAACCAGCAGCAGCCGGTCCGGTTCGTCGGGCTCGACAACTACGCCGAGCTGCTCGGGGACGCGCGCGCGTGGGACGCCCTCTCCGTCACGCTGCGATTCGCAGCCATCGCCCTTCCGGTGGGCCTGATCCTCCCGTTCGCCCTCGCCATGCTGCTGAACAGCAAGCACCTGCGGGGGTCGCGCTACTTCCAGACGTTCTTCTTCATGCCGTACATCATCCCGTTCGTTGCCGCGCTCTTCGCCTGGGGCAGCATGCTCAACGCCGAGGCCGGCTGGCTGAACGGGATGCTCAGCTGGTTCGGCGTCAGCGGCCCCGATTGGCTCAACGACCCGACCTGGGTCTACCCGGGCCTCGTCGTCATCGGCCTGTGGGGCATCGGCAGCGCGGTGATCATCAACATGGCGGGCCTCCAGAACGTCCCGAGCGAGCTCTACGACGCTGCGCGCGTGGATGGGGCAGGCTTCTGGGGACAGCTGCGCCACGTGACGCTGCCGCTGATGTCGCCGGTGATCTTCTACAGCCTCACGCTCGGAACAGTCGGCGTGCTCCAGTACTTCCTCGTGCCACTCGTGCTCAACAGCGGCACCGGCAGGCCGGCGGGCGCGACGTACTTCTTCAACATCTACGTCTACAACACCTTCTTCAGCTTCCAGAACATGTCGTACGGCGCCACCCTGGCCTGGTTGCTGTTCGTCGTCATCCTTGCCTGCACGCTCGTGCTGTTCTGGAGCGCGCGGTACTGGGTGTACTACGCCGGGGAGGTGAAGTAGATGGCGCAGCTGGTTGGGGCCCCCGACCTGCCGGCGCTCGATATGGAGGTCGAGCGCCAGGCGCCACGTCGCCGAGCGCTCGACGGCCGCTCGCTGCTGGTCACCTCGTTCACCGTCATCCTGCTGGCGCTCTTCCTGTCGCCGCTGCTGCGGACGCTGACCCTGTCGCTCAAGTCGGCCGAGCAGATCACCACCATCGGCGCACCCATCTGGCCGGCCGACCCGGGGACCTTCGACTGGGAGGGCGAGACCTACGATGTGTATCTCGTCCCGATCGACGGCGCGACGCGCGAGCTGGCCCTGGTCGACCCGGGGCGCCAGGAAAGCGGGTTCATCGATCCGGCGGATCCGGAGGCTGGCATCGTCACCTGGCAGGGCTCGTGGCGCTCGCTCGAGCAGCCATGGGAGTTCGCGCCGAAGTGGGGCAACTTCGCGGAGGTCTGGACGCGCATCAGCTTCCCGCGGCTGCTCTTCAACACGGCGGCGCTGGCGGTCATCGGCGGGATCGGCACGATCGTCTCGTGCACCCTGGTCGCCTACGGGTTCGCCCGCTTCCGGTTCCCGGGCCGAAACCTCCTCTTCATGCTCCTGCTCTCGACGATCTTCCTTCCGGCTGCGGTGACGCTCATCCCGACCTACACCATCTTCGTCCACCTGGGGTGGGTCGGCACCTGGCTGCCGCTCCTGGTGCCGGCGTTCTTCGCGAATGCCTACGACGTCTTCCTGCTGCGCCAATACTTCCTGACGCTGCCGCGCGAGCTGGACGACGCTGCCAAGATCGACGGCGCAGGACCGATGCGGATCCTGCTCTCCATCATCGTCCCGCAGGCGTGGCCCGTGATCGTCGCGGTGGCCGTCTTCCACCTGGTGTACTCGTGGAACCTGTACTTCGAGCCGCTGCTGTACCTCTCGACGTCGCCGGATCTGCAGCCGATCGCGCTGGGCCTTTCGAAGTTCAACGACATCTACGGCTCGGAGCCGCAGTACATCCAGGCCGCGACCCTGATGACGATCGTGATCCCGGTGGTGGTCTTCTTCTTCGCTCAGCGTGCGTTCATGCGCGGGATCGTCATCACCGGCGTGGAGAAGTGAGCGACGCGATCCGCGTCGCCCTCACCTTCGACGCCGAGCACCCCGACCGTCCGAGCAGCGGCGACCACACCGAGGCCATCCTGCGCGCCCTCGAGCGCGCCGGCGCACGGGCGACCTTCTTCCTCCAGGGCCGATGGGTGGAGGCGGTGCCGGACACGGCGCGCGCCATCGTCGAGGCGGGGCACCTGGTCGGCAGCCACACGCACTACCACGCGCGCCTGCCCCTCTTCAGCCCGGACGGCCTGCGAGCCGACCTGGTCGACGCCGAGTCGGTCATCAGGGAGCAGGCGGGAGTCGACCCGCGGCCCTGGTTCCGCGCGCCGTTCGGCGCAGGCCCGGAGCGGCAGGAGATCCTGGACCAGCTTGCGGAGCTCGGCTACCGCCACATCGGCTGGCACGTCGGGCCCGAGGACTGGCGGCCCGGCCGCAGCGCCGAGGAGATCGCCGCCGCGATCGTTCAGGGAGCCAGCGGCCATGGGGACGGCGCCATCGTGCTGCTGCACACCTGGCCGGATCCGGTCGCCGAGGCGGTCGAGACCGCCATCGGGCGCCTCCTCGCCGGTGGCGCGACGTTTGTCGGCGTCGATGGGCTCGACCTGCCCCCGGGGCTCGACTCGGTCGGCGAGCCCCGGCCGGGCGCCGTCGCCCCACCGATCGGGGCGGCCTGATGGCCGAGCAGCCTCTGCTGCTCGGGGTCGACGGCGGCAACTCCAAGACCCACCTCGTCCTGGCCCGCGCCGACGGCACGCTGCTCGGGGCGGTGGCCGGTCCCACCACCTCGCACCAGCAGGTGCCGATGCCGCGGGCCATGGAGCGGCTCGCCTCCCTCGCCGATGCCGCCGCCATCCAGGCTGGCCTCGAACCCGGCCGCCGGCCACTGGCCGACATGGCGGTCGTCTGCTCGGCCGGCGCCGACCTGCCGAGCGACCTGCGGAACCTGCGCGCCGGTGTGGCAGGCACCGGGCTGGCACGCGCAGCGCGCGTCCTCAACGATGGCTTCGCCCCGCTGCGGGCCGGGTCGGCGCGCGGTTGGGGAGTGGCCCTCATCTGCGGGGCGGGAGTGAACTGCGTCGGCATGGCGCCCGACGGCCGCGTGGCCGCCTTCCCGGCACTGGGCGATATCTCCGGCGACTGGGGGGGTGGTGCGTCGGTCGGGATGGCCGCGCTCCAGGCGGCAGTCCGCGCGCGGGACGGTCGCGGGGCACGAACGCAACTGGAGCACGATGTGCCGCGGCACTTCGGGCTGCGCCGGCCGATCGACGTGACGGCGGCGCTCTACCGCCGCCGGCTGCGCCAGGCGGACCTGCGCGACCTCGCCCCGGTGGTGTTCCGTGCCGCCGACGGAGGAGACGCCGTGGCGCGCGGGATCCTCGATCGGCTGGGTGACGAGCTGGCCCTGATGGCGGTCGCGATCATCCGCCGTCTTCGGATGGCGCGGCTCGATCTCGACGTGGTGCTCTCGGGCGGCCTCTTCGCCGCCGGCGACGCCCCGCTCGTCGAGCGGGTGCGCTCCGGGGTGCGGCGCGTCGCCCCTGGGGCATCGGTCGAGTCGCTCGACGTTCCGCCGGTGCTGGGGGCCGTGCTCCTGGCGCTTGACGCCAACGGCTCCGCGACGCCGGAGGCCGAGGCGCGGCTGCGCGCCCAACGGCTCACGCTCGAGCCGGTAACCGGCGCCTGACTGCGGAACATCTTGTGGTATGGTTGATGCCGATACCACCACTGGTGTAGTCCAATGCGATGTCCCCGCTGCGAGGAGACCGGCACCCGCGTCATCGACTCGCGCGATCTCGAGGGCGGCAGCACGATCCGCCGCCGGCGCGAGTGCGAGGCGTGCTCGTACCGCTTCACGACCTACGAGCGGGCGGAGGGCGCCCGTCTGGCCGTCATCAAGCGCGACGGCAGCCGGCAGGACTTCGACCGTGAAAAGCTGCGCACCGGCCTGCTCAAGGCCCTCCAGAAGCGGCCCGTCACCCTCGACCGGGTCGAAGCGGCGCTCGACGACATCGAGGCGCAGCTGCGCGCCCGCGGTGATGCCGAGATCGCCTCGACCGAGATCGGACGCCTGGCGACCGATGCCCTGCGCGAACTCGACCAGCTCGCCTACATCCGGTTCGCGTCGGTCTACCACGCCTACGACGACATCGAGACCCTCCAGCGCGAGGTGGATCGGCTCATCCGCGGCCGCAACGGGTAGGGGCTGCGAGTAAGATCAGCGCCGCATGATCCTGTCCGACCGCGACATCCGGGCCGAGATCGAGGCCGGCCGGATCGTCGTCGACCCGTACACGCCGGACGCGGTCCAGCCCTCGAGCGTCGACCTCCACCTGGGCAACCGCTTCCGCGTCTTCCGCAACAATCGCACCGCGGTGATCGATCCTCGCGCCGACCAGCCCGAGCTCACCGAGCTGGTCGAGATCAGCGGTGACGATCCGTTCATCCTGCATCCCGGCGAGTTCGTGCTCGGCGCGACCTTCGAGCGCGTCGCGCTGCCGGATGACCTCGTCGCCCGGCTGGAGGGCAAGAGCTCGCTCGGCCGCCTCGGCCTGCTCATCCATTCGACCGCCGGGTACGTCGACCCGGGCTGGGAGGGAACGCTCACCCTCGAGCTGAGCAATGTCGCCAACCTGCCGATCAAGCTCTATGACGGCATGAAGATCGGGCAGATCAGCTTCCAGCGCCTCAGCTCGCCGGTCGAGGTCGGCTACGGCGACGCTCGCATCGGCTCCAAGTACCGGGGGCAGACGGATCCGACCGCCAGCCGCTACCACGCCGACTTCGATCGCGGCCGCGTGAGCCGGTGAGCGTGCCGCTCCACGAGATCGGCGAGGCGCGCGTCTACGGCGGCGGCGTGAGGGTCCGGGTCGTTCGCGCCGGCTGGTTCCGGCCGGACGCCGGAGGCTTCTTCGGCGTCGTGCCGCGCCCGCTGTGGAGCCGGCTGGTGGAGACGGACGAGCGGGGGAGGCTGCTCTGCCGGCTGAACCTGCTCCTCATCGAAGCCGGTGGCAAGCGGATCCTGGTCGAGACCGGGACGGGCGTGCGCATGACCCACAAGGACCGCGACATCAAGGGCGTCGAAGGCGGCGACCCGGCGGCAGCCCTGCGAGCGGTGGGGGAGGATCCGGGGTCGATCGACTTCGTGGTCGTCAGCCACCTCCACTACGACCACGCCGGCGGCATGGTCGATGCGTCCGGCCGGCCGGCCTTCCCGAACGCGCGCTACGTCGTCCAGCGGGACGAGGCGGAGGCGGCCCACGGCGACGAGCTTCGCCTGGCCGGGATCATGGAGGTCGAGCAGCTGGATCTCGTTCGTGCCGCCGGGCAGCTGGCCGAGGTGAACGGCGAGGTGGAGCTGGTGGCGGGCGTCCAGGTCCTGCGGACCGGCGGCCACACGCGCGGCTCACAGGCGGTGCTGATGGGCGTCGAGCGCCCCGGCGGCCGCGCCGGCGACCCGACCGGGCGCGCCATCTTCTGGGGCGACCTGATTCCGACCCGGTGGCAGATACCGGTCCGCTGGACCAGCGCCTACGACGATTACCCGATCGACGCCATCGAGGTCCGCAGCGACCTCGTTGCGCTCGCTGCCGCGGAGGGTTGGTGGTGCTACTTCACCCACGATCCTGGCGCGCTGCCGATCCGCATCGAGGCGACCGAGAAGGGCGGATTCCGGGGCGTCGGCTGATGCGCCCGTTGCTCGGCCTCGCGTTGCTGTTGGCGATCGCCGCGTGCGAGCCGGCAGCGCCGCCGCCGCCCTCCGCGAGGAGCACGGCTCCGTTTCCCGCGGCCCTCGACTGCGGCGCCATCCAGCAGGCGCTGTGCGCATCGGTCGCCGAAGCCGCGGAGCTGATGACCGGCACCGCACCGCTCGCCGTGATCAGCCTCCCCGCCCCGTCGGCGGGAGGGATGCCGATCGAGGAGCTGTACGTGGTCACGCTCGAGCCCGAGGTGGGCACTGCGCCGGTCTTCGTCGAGGTGGTTCGCTTCGCCGGCTCGGACAACTGGTCGGCGCGCCGGCTTCCGGGTGGCATTGCGGACTGAAACTGCCCATTCGTTCTAGAATGGGGTGCCACTCCCGCCCGATTGTTTCGTTCGAAAGGACGCTGATTCGTGTTGTTTCCAGTCCGTCTCTTCATGCGCCGCGGCGTCGCCCTGATGGCGGCGATCGCGATGGTTGCCCTCATGGCCGCCTGCAGCCCGGCCGATAACGGCGGCGATGGCGCCGAGGCCTCCGACGACACCACCGGCGGCGGCACCGTCGCCGTCACCGACGGCGTGGTCGAGCTCAGCGCAGCCGACCTGGCCTTCGACGCGAACGTCATCCAGGCTCCGGCCGGTGAGGCGTTCACGATCCGCTTCACGAACAACGACACCGCTCCGCACAACGTCTCGGTCTACACCGAGGAGGGCGGCGAGGTGATCGTCGAGGGTGAGGTGGTCGACGGGGGCGCTTCCACCGAGGTCCAGGTCGAGGCGCTCGACGCCGGCGAGTACTTCTTCGTCTGCGACATCCACCCGGACATGAACGGATCGGTCGTCGTCGAGGGCTGAACCTCGCCGTCTGACCCAGATGGGGCGCGCAACATGCGCGCCCCATTTCGTTGTCCGCCCGCCCCTTGCGACCCCTCAGCCGGGGGCGGCCAGCAGCTCGT
>DASVEH010000274.1:0-13607 GCA_036380655.1 Candidatus Limnocylindria bacterium
CGGGCGCGCGCCTTGCGCTCCTCCTCCTCGTCGTCCTCCGGCTCCGGCTCGAACACGAGGGCCTCCCCGGTGGCGAGCGCCGCGGTGTAGTCGGCCTCCGAGCCGAGCGCGGTGTCGTCGACCGGGGGCATCGCCTCGGCCTGCTCGAACTCCTCGTCGAGCTTCGCCTGGCGCTCCTGCTGAGCAACGCTCGCCGCATCGGCGACGAGGCTGCAGATCAGGCGCACGGAGCGGATGGCGTCGTCATTGGCAGGGATGACCCAGTCGATGAGGTCGGGGTCGCAGTTCGTGTCGGTCATCGCCACGATCGGGATCTCGAGGCGCCGGGCCTCGGCCACCGCGATCTCCTCGCGGTGCGGATCGACGATGAAGACCGCCCCGGGGAGGCGGCGCATCTTGCGGATGCCGCCGAGGACCGCGTTGAGCTTGTTGATCTCCTCGGTGAGCTTCGAGGCCTCCTTCTTCGTGAGGCGCTCGAACTCGCCCGCGTCGCGCCGTGCCTCGAGGGCCTCCAGGCGCTGGATGCGTCGCTTGATCGTCGTGAAGTTGGTGAGCATGCCGCCCAGCCAGCGCGTGTTGACGTGGTGCTGGCCCGAGCGCTGCGCCGCCTCGGAGAGGGCGTCCTGCGCCTGCTTCTTGGTTCCGACGAACAGGATGCTGTCGCCGCGTCGCACCGTCTCGCGCACGAACTCGAGCGCCTGATCGAGGCGCGACACCGTCTGCGCGAGGTCGATGATGTGGATCCCGTTCCGCTCGGCGAAGATGTACTCGCGCATCTTCGGATTCCAGCGGCGGGTCTGGTGCCCGAAGTGGACGCCCGCTTCGAGCAGCTGCTTCATGCTGGTGGCAGCCAAAGAGATACCTCCGGTTCTTTCCTCCGCCCGACGTCGACTCCAGGGGTCCACCGCGTGCGACGTCGTCGCGCTTGCGGCACCGAGGACCGGCAGGATCTGCCGAGCGTGTGTGATGGGATCTCGCACGAGTGCGCGAGGCGACGAGTATACCAGAGGACCGGCCCTGGCCCACCGGCGACCCGAGGCCACCGTTCTGCGCCGGACCGCACCACACGGTACCGAAGTACTCCCCCACCGTCCGCAGGTACCTTGACCCCTCCGGGATCGCTCCTAGCATCCGCCCCGCGTCGTGATACCCGCGCGCAGCTGGCACACCGCTGGCAGCCGAACCTGGAGGAACGATTCATTGCACCGATCCAGGCTGATCGCCCCCATCGCCGGCCTCATGGCCGCGCTGGCGGCCGGACCGATCCTCGCGACCGCCGTCCTCGCCGCCGATCCCAGCGTCGTCGTGCAGTCCGGTGACACGCTCACGCACATCGCCAAGCGGCAGAACGTCTCGATCGACGCGCTCGTCGACCTGAACGACCTGGCCGACCCGAACCGCATCTACGTCGGGCAGCGCCTTCGCATCGGTGCCGCCCCCGCGGCCGGCCCGTCGCCCACGCCGGCTGCCGCGCCAAAGGCGGCCGCGACGGTCCACGTCGTCCAACCCGGCCAGAATCTCACCGGCATCGCCCGCAGCCACGCGGTCACCATCGCGGCGATCGCGAAGGCCAACGCGATCAGCAATCCGAGCGTCATCTATGCGGGTCAGCGCCTCGTCATCCCGGGCGCGTCGCCAACGGCTTCGAAGCCGGCTCCTGCCGCCCCGGCACCGGCACCGAAGCCCGCCAAGGCCACCATCCACACGGTGGCTCTCGGGCAGACCCTGACCTCGATCTCGCGCGCGCACGGCGTCTCGATCGCCGCCATCGTCGAGGCGAACCGTCTCGCCGACCCCAGCCGAATCTACGCCGGCCAGCGGCTCACCATCCCGTCGAAGGCAAAGGCACCGACATCGGCATCGGCGAATGCGCCGCGCATGCCGGCATCGATGGCCGCCCTGGTCGGACAGCGGGATGCCGTGCGCCGGCTGATCGTGGAGGAGGCGAATCGCTACAAGGTTCCGGCGGCCTTTGCCCTGGCCGTTGCGTGGCAGGAATCGGGCTGGCAGCAGGGCGTCGTCAGCCATGCCGGAGCCGTTGGCGTCATGCAGCTCATGCCGGCAACCGCGGTATGGGTCGGCGACGCGATGCTCGGCGCCAGGGTCGACATCGATGACACGCGACAGAACGTCCGGGCCGGCGTCCGGCTCCTTGCGCACTACCTTGCGCACTACCGGGGCGATCGCGACCGGGTGCTCGCCGCCTACTACCAGGGGCAGTGGGCCACCGACCACCACGGCATCTACGCGGTCAGCCGCCCGTACATCGCGTCGATCAAGGTGCTGACCCGCCTCTTCGGCGGCTAGCCCCGCCCATCACGCGCCGATGTCCGGGATCCGCCGCAGACGCCAGCGTCCGACGGGCCCGGGCAGCGGTGCGACCGTGACCAGGTCGATCCGCAGCCCGGCGTGCGCGATCCCGCTCCCGGCGGCGAAGTCCGCCAGCGTGCGGCCCGTGCGCGCCGTCCGTCGGGCATTGATCGTCTCCGAACCGGATCCGGCGCGACCGGTGCGACGCGCGCGCACCTCGATGGCAACCAGGACACCGGCGGGGTCGAGCGCGACCACGTCCACCTCGCCGCCCGAACGGCTTCGCTGCCGGCGCCCCAGGATGCGCCAGCCCTCAGCCTCGAGCCATCTGGCCGCGGCTTCCTCGGCCGCGATGCCGAGGTCGTGGCGCGGGTCGCCCATCGGTCGCTTCTCCTCGCGGGAGGCGAGCAGAGCCACTTCCCCGGAGGCCGTCAGTCGAGTCCGAGGGCGTCTTCCTCCACGATCTCGAAGTCGAGGTCGAGCGGGAGCTGCGTGCCCGCCAGGAGCATGCGCACCGGCGCGAACGAGCGGCGATGCCACTCGCACGGGCCCTCGCTGACGAGCGCGTCAACATGGCGACGCGTGCAGTAGCCCTTGTGGCGCGCGAACCCGTAGGCCGGGTAGCGCTGGTCGATCTCGTCGCAGATGCGGTCGCGCGTGACCTTGGCCACGATGCTGGCCGCCGCGATCGAGGCACTGATCGCGTCGCCGTCGATGATCGGCCGCTGCGGCAGATCCACGTCGCGAAGCCTGAGCGCGTCGATGAGCAGGTGGTCTGGCGGCTCGGCGAGGCGTCCGAGCGCCTCGCGCATGGCGAGCTTGGTTGCCTGCAGGATATTGATGCGGTCGATGACCTCCACCTCGACGCAGCCGACGCCGACCCCCTCCGCACGGTCGAGGATGAGCTCGTAGAGGGCTTCGCGGCGCGCGCGCGGAATCACCTTCGAGTCGCGGATTCCCTTGATGCGATGCCGCTCGGGCAGGATGACGGCAGCGGCGACGACGGGACCCGCCAGGCATCCCCTGCCCACCTCGTCGATGCCGGCGACCCGCTGGAATCCGGCGAGGCGCAGCTCACGCTCGTGCCGCATGTGGGCATCGCGGACCTTCCTGCGGCGCGCGGGTCGCCGGGGCCTGACCGGTGCTTCGATGAGCCCGGTCACCGGGTCAGTTGGTGCGGCGCTCGCGGAGCGTGGCCGACTTGCCGACCCGGTCGCGGAGGAAGTAGAGCTGTGCGCGTCGAGCAACGCCGTGACGGACCACCTCGATCTTGTCGATGCGCGGTGCATGCACCATGAAGGTGCGCTCCACGCCCACGCCGCTGGCGATGCGCCGAACGGTGATGGCCTTGTTCAGGCCGCCGCCGCGCATCCGCATCACGGTGCCCTCGAAGACCTGGATCCGCTCGCGGCTGCCCTCGACCACCTTCACCGCGACGCGGACCGTGTCGCCGGGGGCGATCTCCGGGACGTCGGTGCGGAGCTGCTCGCGCTCGAGCTCCTTGATGGCGTTCATGGTAGGGCGACCTCGTTATCGCGGGCTTACCCGCGGCTTATCAATGGTGACACACGAACGCGACCGCGCTTGAGCGGCCGCGACGCCGGCGAGTATAGCAGCGGGTCGGGAGGAGGGGCAAGGCAGCCCGTCGCGGCGTGGTCCGTCGAGCGCGCTGATCACGCGCCCCGTTCTCCATCCCCCAGACCCTGAAGCTCTCGGCGGTCCTCGTCGCTCAGATCCGCCGCCTCCAGCAGATCCGGGCGTCGCTCGAGCGTGCGGCGCAACGCCTCGCGGCGGCGCCAGCGGTCGACCTCGCCGTGGTGCCCGGACAGCAGCACCGGCGGAACCGGGAGGTCGCGGAACACCTCCGGTCGGGTGTACTGCGGATACTCGAGCAAGCCCGATGCGAACGAGTCGCCCTGGTGCGATGCCTCGGCGATCACGCCGGGCATGAGACGAACGATGGCGTCGATGAGCACGAGCGCCGGCAGCTCGCCGCCGGTGAGGACGTAGTCGCCGATGCTGACCTCGCGGTCGACGAGCGTGCGCACCCGCTCGTCGATGCCCTCGTACCGTCCACACACGATCGCGAGGTGCGGGATCGATGCGAGCTCTCGAGCCAGCGGGTCGCTCAGGCGCTCCCCCGCCGGGTCCATGAGCACCACGTGCGCCCCCGCCGCGCGCAGCGGCTCGACGGCATCGAACAGTGGCTCCGGCCGCATCACCATGCCGGCGCCGCCGCCATACGGATAGTCGTCAACCGACCGATGGCGTCCGATGCCGTGCTCGCGCAGGTCCCGAACACCGAACTCGACCAGGCCCGACTCCGCGGCGCGCCCGATGATCGAGGTGGCAAGGGGTCCCGCCACCAGGTCCGGGAAGATGGTCACCACGTCGATCCGCGTTGCCATCAGCGGACCTCCTCGGCGTCGTCGGGCGCGACCACGATCAGCCCCCCGGCGAGGTCGATGCGCAGCACGACGGAGCGCAGCGCCGGCACGAGCCGTTCGCGCCCGTCGCCGACGATGCGATACACCTCGTTCGCTCCTGAGCGGAAGATCTCGACCAGCTCGCCGACGTGCGTCCCGTCGGGCTCCTCGACGCGCAGCCCGATGAGGTCGTCCCAATAGAACGTGTCCTCTGGCAGCTCCCGGGCCGGCGCCTCGAGGTACCTGCCAGACAGCGCCTGTGCGGCTTCTCGAGTCGTGACCTGATCGAGGTGAAGCACCGTCGTGCGCCCGCCGGACTCCAGCCGCACGATGCGGAGCGGTTCGGCCTCCCCCTCGAGCCAGAGATCGGTGCCGGGTGCCAGGCGCTCCGGCCAGTCGGTCACGAGCTCGACACGGACGGCGCCCGCGAGCCCTTTCGCGCCGAGGATCCTGGCCACCGCCAGGCGACGGTCAGTCGGCGTCGGAAACGATCTCGAGCTCGACGTGGCGGCCGTCCCTGGTGGCCATCACCTTGAGCAGGCTGCGGATGGCGTTCGCGATGCGACCGTCCCGGCCGATCACGCGGCCCATGTCCTCCTGGTCCACGCCGAGGGTGAGGATCGTCTCGTCGCCCTCCTCGTCGACCTCGACCCATACGGCGTCCGGCTTGTCGACCAGCCCGCGGGCCACGTACTCGAGGAAGGCCTTCATGCGTCAGCCTTCTCGGGTTCGGCGGTCTCGTCCGCGGAAGCTTCGGCGGCCGGAACCTCCTCGGTGGCATCGGTGGCCGGTGCGCTCGCCTCCTCGGCGGGGGCCGTTGCCTCCGACTCCGCCTTGGCCTTTGCCTTCGCCGATGCCTTCGGCTTCGTTGCGCGGGTGGCGCGCTTCGGCTTCTCGGCCTCCGCCGGCGCCTGGGCCGCCTTCTCAGCCTGGCGCATGAGCTTGGCGACCGTCTCCGACGGCTGCGCGCCCTTGCCGATCCAGGCATCGATCCGTTCGCGGTCCAGGTTCACGGTGGCTGGCTCCGTGAGCGGGTCGTAGTACCCGAGAATCTCGAGCGCGCGGCCGTCCCGCGAACGCCGCTTGTCGATGGCGATCACCCGGTACGCCGGGCGCTTGGTGGCGCCGACGCGGGTCAATCGAATGCGAACTGCCAAGTGGTCGATACCTCGTGTGGGTTGGTGGCTGATGAATTCGATGCTACGGCTCGTCGACCGTCAGCACCGCGTGGAACTCGATCTGATCGTCACGGGAGGGGGCGGTGAAGCCGAAGCTCCCGATCCGTGAAAGGATATCGCGCGCGTCGTCGGGCAGCGCGAGGCCGTCGGCGAGAAGGTCGACCGCGGCCCCGACGTCGACGAACACCTCGTTGCCGGCACGCTCGCCGGCAACTTCGAAGGCCTTGACGTAGTCGGCCGTACCAGCCAGTGCCTGGCCGTCGGCATGGGCCTGCAGGGCGGCGCCGACGCTCTCTGCGCCGAGGCCGAGAATGATGATGCCATCCTGCACGGCGTAGGCGATCTCGGCGGCCTGCGGGATGGCCAGGACGGTGACTTCGGCACCCGCGACGGTCTCGGTGCTCGTCGTGATCCCCGTCGCTCCCAGCCGATCGACGATGCGGTCGAGCGCAGCTTCCGCAGCCTCGGGGTCCTCCGGACGGAGCAGCAGCTGCCCGCGCGGCAGGCCGCCTTCGAGGCCGGAGATGGCGACCGCAACCTCGCGATCGAGCATCGGCAGGACGTCTGCGTCGAGGTCGATCCCGAGCCCGAACGCGGCGATCGTTCGGATGGTGTCGAGGGCGCTCGTGATCTCCTCGCCCTCGGGAAGGCTTCCCGCGGCGGCCTCGGCGTCCTCCAGGGTCTGCCGCAGGCCGAACACCACCATCTCCGCCACGGTGTCCTCGGGCATCCAGTCGACCAGGCTCGACGGCTCGCCGCCGAGCCCGAAGCCCGCGGTCGCCGAGGATGCCGCATCCTCCACATTGACCGGCGCGCTTCCGCTCAGGCGGAGGCCGTCGCGCTCGGCGACCAGCGCGGCGCCGGCGGTGCTGAGGGCCGACAGCTGCTGCGCGGTGTCGGTGGCCTCGCCGATGGCCGACAGGTCGACGAACAGGCTCGCGAGGTGATCGGCCGGCAGATCGGCCATGGTCGCGCGGAAGTCCGCCCGCTCCGCCAGCGATTCGGATCCGCCTTGTGCATCGACGACCGCCTCGACGCCGCCGCTGCTCTCCGCCACCACAAGCATCTCGCCCACGAAGGCATAGGCCGCGCTTTCGGCGACCTGGATGTCGACGCCCTCGTAGGCCTGCGTGGCGAAATCGGCGCCTCCCTCGGACACGAGGTCGGCGACCGAGCTCTCGGCGAGGGCGCGATCCTTGACCTCGGCGATGAGCACCGCGGCCGGATCGGCCGCATCGGCCTCCGACGGCCAGGCGGCGATCGCCAGCTGGTGCCCGAGCCACGGCTTGACCTGCTCCTCGTAGTCGAGCCCCAGATCCGTCGCGCCGAGGAGGTTCTGGACGACCTGGTCGATCTTGTCGTCGAGCGACGCCTCGTCGGCGAAGCCGGGAAGCCGGCCGATCAGGCCGCCGAGGTTCATCTGCTGCCCGGTCGACGGCTGGAGGTAGACGTTGACGTAGAAGGCGGTGTTGGCCGGCGCCAGGGCGGCCGCGCGGTCGGTCGAAGCCGAGAAGAGGAGGAGGT
Source organism: Candidatus Limnocylindria bacterium (assembly GCA_036380655.1). Classification (GTDB taxonomy): domain Bacteria; phylum Chloroflexota; class Limnocylindria; order QHBO01; family QHBO01; genus JACDBZ01. The sequence continues at coordinate 7,439 of DASVEH010000274.1, forward strand.
AGCCGGCGAGGAAGGCGGCGCCCGAGAGGCCGATGAGCGTGACGAGGGCGATGACGAGGCGATGCATCCGCTAGCGTCCGAGCAGGGCGCCGAGGCCGCCACCCATGCGCGGCAGCTTGCCGCCACTGATCATCTTCATCATCTTCTGCATCTCGACGAACTGCTTCAGGAGGCGGTTGACCTCGGCCGTCGAGGTGCCGCTGCCGAGTGCGATTCGGCGACGTCGGCTGGCCTTGATGATGTCCGGTCGGCGACGCTCGTCCCGCGTCATCGAGTCGATGATCGCCTCGATCCGCTTCATCTGCCCCGAATCCATCGCTTCCTGGGCGGCGCCCGCCATCTGCGAGGCGCCGGGGATCATGCCGACCAGCTGGCCGATCGGTCCCATCTTCTTGATCTGGTTGAGCTGGCTGCGGAAGTCCTCCAGCGTGAAGCGGTTCTCCATCATGCGCTGGGCGACCTTCTCGGCCTCCGCCTGGTCGACGTTCTCCTGGACGCGCTCGACGAAGCTGAGGATGTCGCCCATGCCCAGGATGCGCTGGGCGAGCCGATCGGGATGGAAAGCTTCGAGGCCGTCCGTCCGTTCGCCGGTGCCCAGGAAGGCGACGGGCAGGCCGGTCGCGGCGCGAATGCTGAGCGCGGCACCGCCGCGCGCATCGCCATCCATCTTCGTCAGCACGAGGCCGGTGACGGGCAGGCGCGCGTGGAACGCCTCGGCAACGCGGACGGCCTCCTGGCCGGTCATGGCATCGACGACCAGGAGCGTCTCGGCCGGCGTGACGCTCCCGACGATGCGCACGAGCTCGTCCATCATCGCCTCGTCGACGTGGAGCCGTCCGGCCGTGTCGAGGATCATGACGTCGACGCCCCGCTGGCGGGCCACCTCGAGGCCGGAGCGCGCGACCTCGATGGCCGGCGTGCCGACCGGGCGGGTATGCACCTCGACGCCGACCTGGTCGCCGAGCTGCACGAGCTGGTCGACAGCAGCGGGCCGGTAGACGTCGGCCGCGACGAGGAGCGGCTTCTTGCCATCCCTGCGCAGGCGGACCGCGAGCTTCGCGGCGGTCGTCGTCTTTCCGGAGCCCTGGAGACCGACCATCATCAGCACGGACGGCTTTGCGCCCAGGCTGAGGTGGTGGCGTTCGCCTCCCAGCACCGCGACGAGCTCCTCGTGGACGATCTTGACGATCTGCTGGCCGGGGTTCAGGCCGCTGAGCAGATCCGTCCCGACGGCACGTTCACGGACGCGCGCCACGAAGTCCTTGACCACCTTGAAGTTGACGTCGGCCTCGAGGAGGGCCAGCCGGATCTCGCGCAGGGCGACGTCGAGGTCAGCCTCGGTGATCCTGGCCTTGCCGCGCAGGCGCTCGCTGATGCCCTGAAGGCGCGTCGAGAGAGAGTCGAACATGAACAGACCGATACGGGGATGGGCGCCGGCCCGAGCGGCCCGGCAAACGGCTGCCCATTCTACGGGCCGCGCTCTCGTGCGGCAACGAGCCTATTCGGCGAAGAGCCACTCGACGAACGCCTCGGGATCGAAGGGGGCAAACGCGTCGATCTCCTCCCCGACCCCGGCGAACTGGATTGGCACGCCGAGCCGGTCGACCACGGCGAGCGCCACGCCGCCCTTTGCCGTGCCGTCCAGCTTGGTGAGAACGATGCCGGTCACGCCCGCCTCGCGGCTGAATGCCTCGGCCTGCGCGAGCCCGTTCTGTCCGGTGGTGGCATCCAGCACGAGGAGCACGTGGCGAGGCTGGCCCGGCAGGCGCCGCTCGATGACGCGGCGGATCTTGGCGAGCTCGTCCATGAGCTGCTGCTTGTTCTGGAGCCGGCCGGCGGTGTCGACCAGAACGGCGTCGAGCCCGCGCGACTCGGCGGCCACCACGGCGTCGAAGGCCACGGCGCCGGGGTCCGCTCCCGGGCGCTGCGCGATGACCGAGACATCGAGCTGCTCGCCCCAGATGCGGAGCTGTTCGACGGCTGCCGCGCGGAACGTGTCGGCCGCCGCAAGCGCGAGCGTGCGTCCCTCGCCGATCAGGCGGTGGGCCAGCTTGGCGATCGACGTCGTCTTGCCCGTCCCGTTCACGCCGACGAACAGGACGACGGATGGCGCATCGCCGAGCTCGAACTGCCCCGAGCCCGCCCGCACGAGCCGGTCGCGGATCTCGGTGGCAAGCGCGCGCCGGGCGTCGTCGCCGCTCCGGCCGCCCTCTGCTCGGAAGCGAGCGCGCGCGGCATCGACCAGCTCCAGCGTCGTGGTGCCGCCGACGTCGGCGCCGATGAGCGCCTCCTCCACCTCGTCCCACGTCGCCTCCGTGGCGGGCGATCCCGTCCCCAGGATCGAGCGCAGGCGCGCGCCGAGCCCGGACGGACGAGCCCGCAGGCCCATGCCACTGGGCTCCCGGCGCGGGCGGGCGACGGTGGTGGGCTCCGGCCCGGCCGGCTCCTCGCGGCGGCGCCGGAACATCAGGCGCTCACCTCGGCCGGCAGGTCGGCCAGGCGCAGCGACAGGACGCGGCTGACGGCCGCATCGGTCATGGTCACGCCGTAGATCGTATCGGCGACCTCGATGGTGGCGCGGTTGTGCGTGATCACCACGAAGTCGATCGACTCGGACCGCTTGCGGAGCGCATCGGCGAACCGGCCGATGTTGGCCTCGTCCAGCGCGGCATCGACCTCGTCGAGGATGCAGAACGGGACCGGGTTGACGGTGAGCATGGCGAACAGGAGCGCGACGCCGGTCAGCGCCCGCTCGCCGCCCGACAGCATGGCCAGGCGCTGGAGCCGCTTGCCGGGCGGGCGCACCACGATCTCGATCCCCCCGGGGGCGTCTCCGTCGGCCTCGTCTGCCATCTGGAGGGACCCCGAGCCCCCGGCGAAGAGGAGGCGGCAGTACTCGTCGAAGCGCTCGCCGATGGCGCGGAAGGCGGCATCGAACTGCGAGCTGATCTCGCCATCGAGCGTTGCGATCAGCTCCTCGGTCGAGGAGATGGCGGCCCGCAGATCGGTGTCCTGGGTCGTCATCTCGTCGAGCCGCGCGGCAAGCTCACGGTGCTCCTCGACGGCGAATGGGTTGACCGATCCGATCTGGGAGAGTGTGCGCCGCACGCGGCGCAGCTCGGCCTCGAGCGCCGCATCGTCGAGCGCCTCGATGTCGGCGATCACCTCACCGGGGTCGGTGGTCGCCTCCGGCAGCCCGTCGAGCGCCATCTCGCGCTCACGAAGCAGGCCCGCCAGCGCCTCGTCGCGGCGTGATGCCTCGATGGCGGCGGCCTGGGAGGCGCGCTCCAGCTCGCCGAGCCGGGTTCCGGCGCCGCCCTGCGCATGCTCGAGCTCCATGAGCTCCGCTCGGCGAGCCCCGCGGGCTGCCTCCGCCTCGCGATGCGCCGTCTCGGCCGCGCCGTGCGCGGCTCGCACCGCCTCCACCGTCGGCGCCAGCGAGGCTCGTTCCTCGCGCACGGCATCGAGCAGGGTCCGGCGATCGGGGATTGCCGATCGCAGCTGGGCGACGCGCGCCTCGAGCATCGCGCGCTCGCTGCGCCGGCCGGCGGTGCGGGTCTCGACTTCCTCGGCTGCCCGCCGTGCGGTGGTCCACGCGTCCCGTGCTTCGTCGCGAACGCGTGCGCGCTCGTCACGGCGTTCGCGTGCCTGGTCGGCACGGACCTGGCGTGAGGTGAGCTCGTCATCCGCCGTCTGCGGTTCGTGCGCGACCGGCTGGGCCGCGTGGGACGCCTCGAGGCTCGCCACCTCGCCGCCAAGTCGTTCGATCCGCTCCCCGAGTCGTACGACCGCTCCTTCCGCGGCTGCCCGCGCCTCGCGGGCCAGGCGCGCGGCACGCTCGGCATCGTCCTGGGCCTCGCGGGCCGCCAGGTGCTCGCTGCGCGCGACGCGCAGCCCTTCGGCGGCGGCGTGCGCGGCCTGCTGGGCATCGGCGAATCGGCTCTCGAGCTCGGCGATCGCCCGTCCCAGCTCGCGCCGTCGGGCATGCGCTCGCGCCGACGCGCCCCCGGTCGGGTCGCCGCGGCCGCGGATGAGCAGGCCCCGCGCGTCGGCAAGGTCGCCTGCGGCCGTCACGGCAGCCCATCCCGGCGGCAGGCGCCGCCATCCGGCCAGCAGCGCGCCGATATCGGCGGCCACCACCGTGCGGGTGAATGCGCGGGGCGCCGCCGCCATGCCGACCCAGTCGGCCAGGGTTCGCTCGGCCGCCACCGCGGCGAGGGCCGCCTCGCGACCGTCATCGGTCTCGTCGCCCGGAGCCAGCAGCCTCGCCGCGCCACGGGCGCCGTCGATCTCGGCTGTCGGATCGTCGCCGTCCCACAGCAGGGCACTCTCCAGCTCGCCGCCGACGACCGCCTCTATGGCCGGCCATGACTCCTCGGGGGCGGAGATCGCGTCGAGCAGCGTCGGCCAGCCGGCCGCGGCCAGCCGCCGGCCCAGCCGGGCCGCTGCGTCATGCGGCTCGGCGAGCGCGTCGAGCTCGGCTCGTGTGGCCTGGAGCCGCTCCGTCAGCTCGATCACCGTCCGACGCGTGGCATCGGCCGACTCCTGTGCCGCGTCGCGCTCCGAGCCGCGTGCCTCGAGCGCGGCGGCCGCAGCGGCGGCGGTCGTCACGGCCTCCGCGTGGGTCTTGGCGGCACGCTCAGCCTCGGCGCGAAGGCCGGCCATCTCGGCCTCAGCGGCATCGCGCTCGGACCGGGCATGGTCGAGCCGGGCCTGCACGCGGGTGGCTTCCTCCGTGGCCCGTGCGCGATGGGCGATCAGGTCCGTGTGGCGCGCGCGCAGCTCGGCAACGGCCTGTTCGGCGGCGAGCAGCTCGTCGTCGGCCGCGGCGAGATCCGTCACCGCCCGTCGCCAGGCCTCCTCGGCGGCCACCGCCGCGGCAAGCGCCGGCTCGACATCGCCGCCGCCGGCTCCATCGTCGAGTGACGCCAGCGCGGCCAGCGCCGCGTCGTGATCGCTCTGCTCGCGCTCGATGGTGGAGGCCAGCTCCGCCTCGCGCGCCGCGATGGCATCGAGCCTCGCCTCGAGCCGGATGAGCTCCTCGCGCGCTTCCTGCCGAGCGCTCGCCGCCGCCCGCGACGCCTCCTCCGCCGCCCAATAGCGCTCCTCGGCGGCGGCCACGGCGGCGCGCCCGGCCTCCTGGGCGTCGCGATACGCCGCCAGCGCCGACTCGGCCGCCGCAGCATCACGGCGCGCCTCGCCGAGCGCCGCGCGGGCGGCCTGCTCGCGCCGGCGGTGCGAGGTCAGGACCAGCGCGCGCGCCCGCGTCCCGAGCGTGTCGTGCTGCTGCTGGTGCTCGGCCTGCATCGCCAGCCGGCGGACCTGTGGCTTCAGCTCCCCCAGCAGGTCGCTGACGCGCGTGAGGTTGTCGAGCGATCGGGTGAGGCGACCCGACGCCTCGTTCCGCTTCACCTGGAGTCCCTTGACGCCGGCCGCCTCCTCGAACAGCTGGCGCCGCTCCTCGGGGCGCAGGGATAGGGCGGCATCGACGGTCCCCTGGCCGACCACGACGAGCTCGTTGGCGCCCAGCCGTCCCTCGCCGAGCAGCTCGACCACATCGCGCAGCCGCGCGCGCGCGCCGTTGATGAGGTATTCGCTCTCGCCGGACCGATAGGCTCGGCGTCCGATCGAGACCTCGGCGAACTCGATCGGCAGCCACCCATCGGCGTTGTCGAGGGTCAGGCTCGCCTCCGCCATGCCCTGTGGCTTGCGCTGGTCCGAGCCACCGAAGATGACGTCATCGGCGCGCCGGGTGCGCAGGGATCGGTTCGACTGCTCGCCGAGCACCCAGCGCACGGCATCGGCCATGTTGCTCTTGCCCGACCCGTTCGGCCCGATCACCGCATTGACGCCCGGCTCGAACACGAAGCGCGTCTGATCGGCGAACGACTTGAAGCCGTGGAGGCGCAGCTCCTTCAGGCGGCTCACGAGACCGGGAGCACGGTGTCGTCCGGCACATCGGGCAGCTCGATGAGTGCCGCTCGCGCCGCCTGCTCCTCCGCGCGCTGGCGGCTCGATCCCGACCCGACGCCGAGCGTCGCGCCGTCGTCGTTGACCGCGACGCGGAAGCGCTGGTCGTGCGGCGGTCCCGTCGTGCCGACCAGCTGGTAGGTGGGCTTCATGCCGCGGTAGCGCTGGGTCCATTCCTGGAGGAGCGACTTGGCCGACT
>DASVEH010000275.1:0-7799 GCA_036380655.1 Candidatus Limnocylindria bacterium
GCCCTGATGGGCGAACGGGCGCTGGCGGGCGGTGACAAGCTGACGATCCTGACCTCCGACCGGCTGGCGTCCTTCGGCGACTGGGCCGAGCAGCTGGTAGCCGAGAGCACCGGCAAGGCGGGCAAGGGCATCGTGCCCATCGTCGGCGAGCCGGCAGGAGATCCATGCGAGTACGGTGACGATAGGACCTTCGTGTACCTGCGCTTCGCGGACGAGGCCGACCCTGCCATGAGCGCGCTGGCCCACGAGGAGATCGTCCTCGAGGACGAGCTTGCCATCGGCGGCGAGTTCGTGCGCTGGGAGGTGGCGACGGCGGTTGCCGGCATCGTGCTCGGCATCGACCCGTTCGACCAGCCGAACGTCCAGGAGAGCAAGGACGCGACGAAGGAGCTGCTCGAGGCGTACCGAACCGCCGGCAGCCTGCCGCAGCCGGCGCCGGCGGTGAGCGAGCCGGGGATCGCCGGCACCGCCGATGCGGCCGCGCTCGGCGCCACACCGGTCACCGTGGACGGCGCGGTGCGGCAGCTGCTCGACCTCCTTCAGCCCGGCCGCGACTATTTCGCGATCCTCGCCTATCTGCCTCCCGATCCGGCCGTGGTCGAGCGGCTCCAGCGCCTGCGCGATCGCATCCGGGAGGCCTATGGCGTGGCCACGACCCTGGGCTTCGGTCCACGATTCCTGCACTCGACCGGCCAGCTCCACAAGGGCGGGCCGGACACCGGCGTCTTCCTGCAGCTCACCGCCGATCCATCGAAAGACCTCCCGATTCCCGGCTGGGTGGAGTCGTTCGGCACACTCATCGCCGCCCAGGCCCTCGGCGATCTCGCCTCGCTCCAGGGCCGCGGCCGGCGTGCGCTGCGCCTCCATCTCGCCGATCCCGACGCGGGTCTCGGCCGGCTGGAGGCGATGGTCGATGCGGCCATCTCGGTGGGGGAGTCTCAACCACGTCGGACCAGCGCGTCGGCACCGCGCACCTAGTCGGAGGAGCAGCATGCAGATCGCAATCTGCGGACTCGGAAGAATGGGCGCCGGGATGGCGCGACGCGCCGCCCGCGGCGGCCACGACGTGATCGCCTGGAACCGAACGGAGGCGGTGGCCACCGAGATCGCGGGGGAGGCGGAGAACGAGGGGCGCGTCGCCGTCGCCGAGCCGATCGAGCGCCTCATCGAGATGATGGCCGCCCCGCGCCACGTCGTGATCAGCGTTCCCTCCGGCGATGCCACCGACGCCATGATCGACCAGCTCGCCGGCATCCTCGAGCCGGGTGACGTGATCATCGACGCCGGCAACAGCCGTTTCCACGACTCGAAGCGCCACGCGGCCGACCTTGCCGAGAAGGGGATCGAGTGGCTCGACATGGGCGTGAGCGGCGGCGTCTGGGGCCTGCAGGTCGGGTTCTGCGCCATGGTCGGCGGTAAGCGCGAGGTGTTTGACCGCTTCGAGCCGGTGGTGAAGACGCTCGCCCCCGAGAACGGCTACCTCTACTGCGGCGACGCGGGCGCCGGCCACTACACCAAGATGGTCCACAACGGGATCGAGTACGGGATCATGCAGGCCTACGGCGAGGGCTTCGATATCCTGCACGCCAGCGACTACGACCTCGACCTTGCCGCCATCGCGCGGATGTGGAACAACGGCTCGGTCATCCGCTCCTGGCTGCTCGAGCTGGCCGGCAACGCCTTCGAGAAGGAAGGCAATGATCTCGAGCAGATCACCGGATGGGTCGCGGACTCGGGAGAGGGCCGTTGGACGGTGGCCGAGGCGATCGACCACGACGTGCCGGCGCCGGTCATCACCCTCAGCCTGATCGAGCGCTTCCGCAGCCGGCGGTCGCCGGACTCCTACACCGATCGTGTCCTCGCCGCCCTCCGCAACGAGTTCGGCGGCCACGCCATCAAGGATCGCGGGTAGTCGGCGATGACGAGCCGGGTCGAGGACGAGGATCTCACCACCGCCCCGGAACGCGAGCGAGCGCATCGCCGCACTCTCGAATCGCGGCAGCCTCGCCCCAACCCATTGCGCGAGGGCTTGCGCCTGGAGCGCATGGCCGAACCGTGCACCATGGTCATCTGCGGAGCCACCGGCGACCTGACCGAGCGCAAGCTCGGGCCGGCGCTCTACAACTGCCTGCTGGGTGGCTTCCTGCCGCCGGAGTTCACCGTCGTCGGCTTCGCGCGTCGCGACCTGAGCGACGAGAGCTTCAGCAAGCACCTCCTCGGCGGGATCGACAAGTACAGCCGAAATCGACCCGCGAAGCCGGCCATCTGGGAGTCGTTCGCGCGTGGCATCGAGTACCACCGAGGTGACTTCGACGACCCGGCCGCCTTTGCCGAGCTCGCCAAGCGGCTCGATCGGATCGACCGCGACCGCGGCACGGCAGGCAACCGGCTCTTCTACCTCGCCGTTCCCCCGACGCTGTATCCCGAGATCGTGAACCAGCTCGATCGAGCCGGCCTCGCGTCACGCGGCGACCGGCGACGAAGCGGCTCGGGGCGGGGATGGACGCGGGTCATCGTCGAGAAGCCGTTCGGCTCCGACCTGGAGAGCGCCCGGACCCTCAACCACGAGCTCGCCGAGGTCTTCGACGAGCGACAGGTGTACCGCATCGATCACTACCTCGGGAAGGAGACGGTCCAGAACCTTGCCGTCTTCCGCTTCGGCAACGGCCTCTTCGAGCCGATCTGGAATCGGCGCTACATCGACTCGGTCCAGATCACGGTGGCGGAGACCGTCGGCGTGGAGGGACGAGGCGAGTTCTACGACGAGACGGGCGCGCTGCGGGACATCGTCCAGGGTCACGCCCTCCAGCTGATGGCCATGTTCGCGATGGACCCGCCGGTGGAGTTCCACGCCGAGGACCTGCGCGACGAGAAGCTCAAGGTGCTGCGCGGCGTGAAGCCGATGTCGCCGGCCGACGTGGCCACCAACACCGTGCGCGGCCAGTACGTCTCGGGCTGGGTCGAGGGCGAGAAGGTGGCGAGCTACCGGGACGAGCCCGAGGTGGCGGCCGAGTCTCAGACCGAGACGTTCGCGGCCCTGAAGCTGGGAATCGACTCGTGGCGCTGGGCCGGCGTGCCGTTCTACCTGCGTACCGGCAAGGCGCTTCCCAGCCGGGTGACCGAGATCGCGGTCCAGTTCAAGCAGGCGCCCCTCGCGCTGTTCGCGCGGGCCGGGGTCCCCCAGATCGAGCCGAATGTGCTCGCCATCCGCGTCCAGCCGGACGAGGGCATCCTGCTGCGTTTCGGCGCCAAGGTGCCGGGGCAGGGCCTGCAGATCCGGACCGTCAACATGGACTTCCGCTACGGCTCGAGCTTCGCGGTCGACTCGCCGGACGCGTACGAGACGCTGCTGCTGGATGCGATGGTCGGCGACGCGAGCCTCTTCACCCGCGACGACGAGGTCGAGCGCGCCTGGGAGATCCTCGACCCGATCCTCGAGGCCTGGGAAGCGGGCCAGGGCGGCCCCCTCCACTTCTACGGCGCCGGGACCTGGGGGCCGCCGGCCGCCGACGAGCTGCTCGGGCGCGACGGGCGCGCCTGGCGGCGCCCATGAGCCGCGCCCAGCCGCCGCTGTCGGAGGAGCAGGCGGTCCATCGGCGTCTCATGCGCTTCGGCGAGGCGGAGAGCCTTGCCACGCCGATGTGGGAGGAGCGTGGCACCAGCGTGCGTGCGGTCGCCGGACACCTGGCCTCCCTGTGGGACCCGTCACCTGAACGCGACGATGGTGGCGATTCGCTGGTCACCGAGAAGGGCCTGCCGCATGCGCGCGCATCGGTCCTGAACCTGATCGTGACGGTCGTCGATGCAGCGGCCGCCGACCGGGTGGTGCGCACCCTGGTCGGCCTCGGCGTGCGCCATCCGTCGCGCGCGATCGTGCTCGTCCCGCAGCATCGGGCCGCCGGGGACCCCATCGATGCTCGCATCAGCACCCACTGCAACGACGCGGCCGGCGGCGGAGATCGGATCTGCTACGAGGAGGTCGTGCTCACCGTCCGCGGCGAGGCGGCCGAGCACCTGTCCGGCATCGTCGCGCCGCTCCTCATCCACGACCTGCCGACCCACGTCTGGTGGCCCGGCGACCCGCCGTGGGGCGATCCCGTGTTCGAGCAGCTGGTCGAGATGGGGGATCGGGTCATCGTCGACTCGGCGGATTTCGGAGCGCTGCTCGGCGGCCTGCGCCGCACCGCGACCCTGCGTCGCCGGAGCGGCGTCGGTGACCTGACCTGGGAGCGGCTGTCGTGGTGGCAGGAGCTGACCGCGCAGTTCTTCGACGCCCCGCGCTTTCGGCGCTACCTGCCGAACCTGAGCCGCCTCGTCATCCGATACGCCGTGCCGCCGCCGGCGTCGGCCCGTCACGACGAGGATCAGGACGTTGCCCACGGCATCCCCGCCCCGATGGCGCAGGCCCTTCTCTATGCCGGCTGGATCGCGACCCGCCTGGGCTGGCGGCGCCACCGAACGCTCGAGCCACACCACGACGGTGGGTTTCGCCTCCGCCTCGAGGGCCGTCACGAGATGGTCGACCTGGTCGTGGAGCCGACGCCGACGGATGCGGTGCGGCCCGGCGAGCTCCTCTCGGTCCGGCTGCGATCGCTCGGCGAGACGGGTGCGGCAGAGTTCATCATCGACCGACAGGGCGAGGACGCAACGGTCGCGACGAACGCGGACGGCATGACCGCCCTCCTGCGGAGGGTGTCGATGCCGGCCCCGCGTGAGGCGGAGCTGCTCAGCTCGCAGCTCACCATGGACGTCGCCGACCCGGTCTACGAGGACGCCCTGCGCGCCGCCGCCATCCTGCTGGCCTCGTCTCGGGAAGCGGCCGCGTGACGCGCTTCACGGTCCTGGGGGACCCGGCGACCGTCGCGGAGGCAACCGCCGACCGGTTCGTCCGTGCGGCGCAGGCGGCCATCGAGGAACGCGGCATCTTCCGGGTGGCGCTCTCGGGCGGCGGAACGCCGAAGGCGGTGTATCCGCTGCTCCTCGAGCCGGCGCGGCGCGATGCGGTCGCGTGGAGGGCGGTGGAGTTCTTCTGGGGCGACGAGCGGGCGGTGCCGCCCGACCACCCGGACTCGAACTTCGGCGTCGCGTACGGGATGCTCCTCTCGCAGCTGCCCGGAGTCCGGCCGGACCGCATCCACCGCATGCCGGCGGAGGCTCCCGACCTCGACGCCGCGGCGCTCTCCCACGAGAGCGAGCTGCGTCTCGCCTTCGGAGCGCGTGGAGAAGCGCCGCCGGCCTTCGACCTCATCTGGCTCGGGATGGGACCGGATGGCCACACCGCCAGCCTCTTTCCCGACTCCGAGGGGCTCGACGAGCACGAACGCTGGGTGATCGGCAATTTCGCGCCGTCCCGGGACGCCTGGCGCATGACGCTCACCTTCCCGGTGCTCAATGCCGGCCGCGACGTCCTCTTCGTCGTCACCGGGGCCGACAAGGCGGATGCCATCCGCGATATCCGCGCCGGCGGCTCGTCGCTGCCCGCGGCACGCGTCGATGGCGACCAGGTCGAGTGGCTCATCGACGCGGCGGCGGCCGGCTGAGCGAATGCCCGCGTTGCTCTGGCTCGTCGTCGCGCTCCTCGCCGGTGCGGCCGGCTACCTGCTCGCATGGCCAGCCTGGCAGTCGTATCGCTCACGGGACGCGCGGGACCTCAACGCCGAGCGCTACCTGGCCTGGCGCGGCCGCGCCGTGCGTGGCCAGCAGCCGCGCGCCCGAGAGGGGATGACCGGCGAGGAGCGCCGCCGCGTCCTGGCCGGCGCTGCTCTCGGCGCCATCGGCCTGCTGGCCCTGGTCGCCTTCTTCCTGACGAGCTGATGCGGGTCGAGCTCCTCTACGCCGACGGCGATCCGGCCGCCATGCCCGCCCGCCAGAACCTGGTCGAGGTGCTCACCGAGGACGCCTTCGAGACGCCGATCCAGATGATCGCGGTTTCCTCCGAGGCCGATGCGGAGCTGCTCGGCATGCGCGGCTCGCCGATGATCCGCATCGATGGTGACGACGTCGACCCGGCCTGGGACGGCCCGATCGGCCTGGGCTCACGCCGGTACGGCGATGACGGCATCCCGTCGAAGCCGCTCATCCGGCGCGCGGTCGAGCGAGCCCGCGGCTGGGGGCACGGCCGGCCACCTCGGAGAGGGGCCGACTGAGCCGTGGCCCGCGAGCCGCGCACGGCGCGACCCGCGGGCTGGCGATCACTCCAGCCCGAGATCGGGCCGGTGGGTCACGAGAAGGGCACTCACCATCGGCTTGTCGCCGCGCTGGGCGACGAACCCGACGTCGAGGGTGCCGTCGGTGACCAGGACGTCGAAGCTGCGGTCGAGGGCCGCGTTGGCGCCCGCCTGCGCGAAGACGTCGAAGTTGGTCAGCACGACCTCGCCTTCGATGAGCACGTTGAAGAGGCGTGCGCCGGCCCTGTTGCCCGTGATCTCGGCGAAGCCGAGGTCGACCCGATAGGTGCCCTCGACCGGGACGTCGAATCGGTAGGCCGTCATGCCCTGCCGCAGGCTGCGGTAGAGCGGATCCTCATCGGTCCCGGAGATCGCCTTCGCCGACCTCCGGGTCTGGCTGACCCCGACGTACCCGTACCCGCCCGAGCCGTAGCCCCGGTCGGCGTCGTACGCCGTTCCGTCCGCCGTCTCGTGTGCCGAGCCGCCGGCGTTGATCCCCTGCTGGTAGGCAGGGACGACCAGCATGACCGGCACCACGAAGGTGCCGTTGTCCGGGTCGTTGGTCTGGACCACGACCTGGGCGCGGTAGACGCCTGGCTCGAGGCCGGTCGCATCGACCGTGACCGACAGCTCGGTCGAGTCATCGACCGCCACCGTGCCCGTCTCCGGCGCCACCGTGAGCCACGGCGCGTCGGAGAAGTTGGGCAGGCCCGATTCGACGAGGAAGGCCGAGCTCGAGATCTGCGACACCATCCACAGGTTGCCGACGGTGTCGATCTCGAGGCCGCCGCCGTTGAAGCCCGGCTCGGGGTGCGAAAGCGCCTGGAGCGACTCGCACGTCGCCGGGTCGACCAGGTAGATCGTGTCGGACTCGGAGTTGGTCGCCACCCACAGGAGGCTGAAGGCTGGGTTCCACGCCAGGCCGGAGATGGTCGGGTCGGCTGTCGCGCAGCTGTCGAGCGTCTCGCCCGGGGTCGCCCACGACGGGCCGGCCACGTGATAGACGATGCCCTCGTTCCAGCCACCGACGTAGAACGTGTCCGTGGCGGGGTCGTACGCGAGGCCGCGCTGGCTGATGTCGGACCACGGTGATCCGGTCAGGATGTCCTGGACGGATCCGTCAGCCGGATCGATGGCGTAGATCCCGTTCTCGCCACCGACATGGACCTGCCAGAGCCAGCCGCGGCCGGCGTCGTAGGCCATGTCGGCATGGAACGCGTCGACCCACGGGGCCTCGAAGCTGTTGCCGGTCGGCGTGCCGTCGACCTGGAACTCGTGCGTCGTGCACGCCCCGCTGAACCCGCACAGGTCTCCGTTGGCGAACACGTCGGAGAGCCACAGGTTGCCGGTGAATCCGACGCCCCACGCCATGTTCAGCCCCGTGTTCCAGCTGGCCAGCACGTCGCCGGGCACCTGGATCGTCCGTGCGTCCGGTGCGGCCGCCAGCTCGAGGTCGCGCGTCGTTGTCGCATCCGGGTCGGCCCCGCTCGGCAGATCTCGGCCCGCGCGCGCCGCGCCGAGCGTCGGCCCGCCGTCGAGGTTGACCTCACCGATCTCGAACGTGAGATCGGCGTGGCCCTCGGGGGTGGCAAGCAGGAGCGTGCCCTCACCGGTCCGGCCCTCGGGCCGGAC
>DASVEH010000276.1:0-4726 GCA_036380655.1 Candidatus Limnocylindria bacterium
CTCCATCGTGCCTGTCGTTCACCACTACTCCCCACATGGCCCCATTTGGAACCACCAGGCGCCACTATACAGGGCGAAGCATCCCCGTCAAGGGGTTTCTGCACGTTGGGCGTGGGGATTAGGCCGGTACCTTCGGGCCATGGGGACCTCGCGTCGGACCGGCTGGGCGTCAGCAGGGCCGCGCCACGGGCGCGCCTGCGCCGAGCGGGACGGCCTAGGCCGCTCGTCCGGGGACCGATGGGTTGGCGGGAGTCCGACGGGTCGACCGGATCGGCGTCAGGGGGCCGGCGTGGCCTCGGGTACCTGGTCCAGCTCGGACTCTTCGAGGAACACGGATCGCCGGTCCCCGCCGTCGTTCAAAAAGACTGCGCGGATCCGGAAGTCGCCCGAGTCCGGATACCGATACCCGTACCCGGCGAGATCGCCGTCCTGGGTCACCCAGTACACCTCGCCGTCGTTGCCGGTCTGCGCATCGGCGCGAGCGAACGAGAACTGGTCGAAGCCGACGGTCCGCTCCGCGCCGATGCTGCCGCCATCGAACGAGTAGAGGAGATAGCTGCCGGGGCTGACGGAAACCTCGTAGAAGGCGAACTCGTCGCCGGCGACGGGCGTCGGCTCAGGGGTCGGGCTGGCGCCGATGGTTGGCGCCACCGAGGGCTCGGTCGACGGCGTCGGCGCAAGGGTCGGGGTCGGCTGCGCGGTTGGCTGCGGCGTCGGCGTGGCGGTTGGATTGACGGACACGCCGAAGTTCGGCCCGAACATGAGGAACGCCCCCGCGCCGCCCGCCCCGACCAGGAGGAGCAATACCAGGATCGCGAGGACGGGAGCACGTCGACGCCGTTCCGGCTCGCTCGCGGCAGGCGGAGCGGGCGGCGGCACCGCCTCCGCGGGACGCGGACGACGGAGCGCCTCCAGCTCTTCGGTCGGTATGACGAGCACCCCACGCAGGTAGCGAGGACAGTTGCCATAGCCACGCTCCTGGCAGACGCGGGTCTGCTGCTCTGCCGAGATCGGGGCCGGATCTCCGAAGGCGAAGCATCGATGGTCATCGCTCACGCCCTCCACGTACCCGGTCCGCTCGCCCTCGAGCCCGAGGAACGGACAGATGTGCTCGGGGCGCTCGGCGAGCCTGGCGAAGAGCGCGTGACGCTCGGCCTCGCGCGCCGCATCCGCGGCGGCAGCCTCTTCGCGCTTTCGTCGTCCGAACACGACCCCTCCTCGTTTCC
The DNA here is from genome assembly GCA_036380655.1 of Candidatus Limnocylindria bacterium. Taxonomy (GTDB): domain Bacteria; phylum Chloroflexota; class Limnocylindria; order QHBO01; family QHBO01; genus JACDBZ01. Next base: position 1,227 of record DASVEH010000276.1, read on the forward strand.
GTGGCCCGCGGGACGCGGCCGGGTGAGTCTAGCGTGCGGCCCGTGCCCTCCGCGACACGCCTGGTGGGGCGCGGCCGGATGGTACGAACGCGCCATTGTTGACAGGACGCACCCGCCGGTAGCCTCAGCATGCTGGCACCCCGCAAGGACGACCCGAGGCACACCATGGCGCTGAACCCGATCGAGGGGGGCGAGGAGCGCCGACCGATCCCGCGATCCGGTCGCATCCGTCGCTGCTCGGTTCGCCACGTGAGCATCGTGCCCGGCAGCCCCACCTCGGTGCAGGTCGACTGCCTGCTGGGTGGCAACGACCATCCCCTCCCCCTCGGCAACATGGACGAGGCCCGATCGATCTGCAATGCCTGCACAGCACGATCGGTCTGGCGCGAGGACGAGGACTGAGGAGTTGGCGGTTGTCCCTGGAGGGCGGCCTGTAAGCCGAGTTCTGTCCCGAGACCGATTTGCATCGGCCCCATGGACGGCCATCCATCTGTGCGACCTACCCGGGAGCTGAGCGAGCCACCTGCTGCGGCCGAAGCCGCCTTGCGCTCCCCTATTCGGTCTTGCTCCGGCTAGAGCTTGCCGCGTTTCACTCCCCGGCCCGAACCTTTCGATCCGGCGGGGCATCGTCACTGTGGCGCTGGTCCTCGCCTCACGGCGGACGGGCGTTACCCGCTAGCCTGCTCTGAGGAGCTCGGACTTTCCTCGGACGCGGCCTTTCGACCGATGCGCCCGCGACCGTCCAGCCGCCTCCAGGGACGCCCATTCTACCCGATCGAACGTTCGTTCGAAAGGTCAGCGGCACGTTCCGTCCGGGAGGGCAGCCTCGCGGCAATGGTGCCGAATCTCCACCGCGTCGACGGTCCAGCCGGCGGCGGAGCTGCGCAGGGCGAAGCGCCGATCCGTCGCCACCACGGATCGGGTCGCCCCGACCGATCGCACGACGAGCGTCGAGGCGTCTGGACTCAGCTCGTCGAGCTCGGCTCCGAGCATCTCGGATGGCGCGCTCTCCTCGTAATGGGCGACGATCGCTGCAGCGAGCGTGTCGGCATCGGGCGCGGAGAGCTCGGATACGTGGGCGCCGCGGGAACCACGAAGCCGCCGTCCTGCCACTCCGCGGCGACCACGCCCTCGACGGGCGCCAGCTCGTCCACGATCGGACCGGTCATCGAGCAGCCGGCCACCAGGCCAAGCAGCGTCGACGCGAGGGCCTCAGCGGGGCGTCGGCGTCGTCGGCCGTCGGCCATGGGGCCCGTCGATGGCGACGTTGCTCAGCCGGTCGGCATCCTTGTTGAGCGCGCGCGGGACGTGGCCGACGGTGTAGCCGTCGAAGGAGCGCAGGAGGGGCATGACCGCCGCGTGGATCGGCTGAAGATCGGGGTGCTTCACGCGGTACACCCCGGAGATCTGGCGCGCGACCAGCTCGGAGTCCATGCGCAGGTCCACGTGCGTGGCGCCGAGGCGGCGCGCCTCCTCGAGCGCCAGCCGCACGGCGGTCCACTCCGCGACGTTGTTCGTCGCCCGGCCGAGCGGCTGGGCGATCTCGGCGAGGACGGTCCCGTCGGAGGCGTCGCGGAGGATGGCACCGGCGCCGGCCGGCCCAGGGTTGCCGCGCGCGGCGCCATCGGTGTAGATGAGGATCCTCACCGGAGCCCGGCTTTCCCGATCTCGCTCGTCACCTCGAGGATGGCGCGCGTGATCTTGATGTCGCGCGGGCAGGCCTCGACACAGTTGAAGGTGGTCCGGCAGCGCCACACGCCATCCGGGTCGGCCATGATCTCGAGCCGCTCCTGCTTTGCCTGGTCGCGCGAGTCGACGATGAACCGATGGGCGTTGACGATGGCGGCCGGGCCAACGTAGGACTGGTCGGCCCAGAAGACGGGGCAGCTGGTCGTGCAGGCGGCGCACAGGATGCAGCGGCTGGTGTCCTCGTATCGATCGCGATCGGCCGGCGACTGCCGACGCTCCTTGCCGTCAGCCGGGATCTCGTCGTTGACGAGGAACGGCTTGACCTGCTTGTACGACTCCCAGAAAGGCTCCATGTCGACGAGCAGGTCCTTCACGATCGCCATGCCGCGGATGGCCTCCACCGTGACGACGGGGCCGGCGTCGCGGACGAGGTACTCGCAGGCGAGCCGGTTCCGCCCGTTGATGACCATGGCATCCGAGCCGCACACGCCGTGCGCACACGAGCGACGGAACGTCAGCGTGCCGTCCTGGTACCACTTCACCTGGTGCAGGAGGTCGAGCACCCGATCGGTCGGCTCGGCAGTGACGGCGTACTCCTCCCAGTGAGGGGCCTCGTCGGTCTCGGGGTTGTAGCGGCGGATGCGCAGCGTAACGTCCATCGGCTCAATAGACCCGCGGCTTCGGCTCGAACTTCGTGACCGTCACCGGCTTGTAGGCGAGCGACAGCTCACCGGTGTCCGGGGCGCGCCTCGCGAACGTGTGCTTCAGCCAGCCCACGTCGTCGCGCTCGGGGAAGTCCTCCCGGGCGTGGCCACCGCGCGTCTCGGTGCGCGCCAGCGCCGAGGTCACGGTGGCCTCCGCGCAGTCGAGCAGGAAGCCCAGCTCGAGCGCCTCGCCGAGGTCGGTGTTGTAGCGGCAGCCCTTGTCGTCCACGGTGAGATGCTGCGCCCGCTCGCGCAGCGCGGCAACCGCGTCGCGGCACTCGGTGAGCAGCGACTCGGTGCGATACACGCCGCACTTCGCGAACATGACCTCCTGGAGCTCGGCGCGGATGACGGCCGGGCGCTCGCCATCGATGCCGGCCAGCAGGCGGGACACCATCGACTGGACCGATCCCTCCGCGTCGACGTCGGCCACGGGCTCCGGCAGCTCCGCAAGCTCGGCCGCCATCTTCTTTCCGGCCCGGCGGCCGAAGACCAGGATGTCGAGGAGCGAGTTGGTCCCGAGTCGATTCGCGCCGTGGACCGACACGCACGCCACCTCTCCGGCGGCGTAGAAGCCCGGCACGACCGCGCCGGTCTCGTCGGCCAGGACACGGCCGTCGATGTCAGTCGGCACGCCGCCCATCGCGTAGTGGGCGGTCGGCTGGATCGGGACGAGGTCCGTCAGGGGCTCGAGGCCGAAGTACGTCCTGATGAAGCCGCTCATGTCGGGCAGCTTGTGGTTGAGGACATCGGCGCCGAGGTGACGAACGTCGAGGTGCACGTAGTCGCTGCCGCCGATCCCCCGCCCCTCGGCGATCTCCAGGTAGATCGATCGGCTCACCACGTCCCGGGATGCCAGGTCCTTCATGGTGGGCGCGTAGCGCTCCATGAAGCGCTCGCCGTGGTCGTTGCGCAGCACCCCGCCCTCGCCGCGCACCCCCTCGGTGATCAGGATCCCCAGGCGGTAGATGCCGGTGGGGTGGAACTGGTAGAACTCCATGTCTTCCAGCGGCACCCCGGCGCGGAGCGCGACGGCCACGCCGTCGCCCGTGTTGGCGTGCGCGTTGGAGGTGATGCTCCAGATGCGCCCGAAGCCGCCGGTGGCGA
>DASVEH010000277.1:0-8961 GCA_036380655.1 Candidatus Limnocylindria bacterium
CCAACGAGTCCTGCACCGACTGGAAGATCGAGCTCGTCCGCGTGAGCGGCGGCGGCTGACCCGTCCTCGCGCGCGCCGCGCGACGTCACGGTTTGCTCCTGCCGCTGCGCCCGCTCGGATGCACCGGACCACGAGGTGCCCGTCGTCTACATCATCTCCCGGTGAACGGCCGCGAGCCGGATCGGTCTAGCGGGTGGGTCGCTCGCGGTCGGACATTTCGAGGATGTCGAGCATCGGCAGGTCGCGCTGGTACTCGCTGAACTCGAACTCGGGGCCGCAGCGCAGGGCGTCGTACGGGCAGGCATCGGCGCAGATGCCGCAGAAGATGCAGCGGCTGACGTCCAGCTGGTAGGTCTCCAGGATGCGGGGCCGAGGCATCAACGCTCCGACCGGGCACGTCTCGGCGCACCGGCCGCAGGAGACGCACGGGGTCTCGTTGAGGGACACGAAGTCGGCGGTGGTGACCAGCGAGTCGAAGCCCTTGCCGATGAAGTCGTAGCAGCCGGCGCCGACAATCTCCTTGCATACCTGGGCGCACCGGCCGCAGTCGATGCAGCGGCTGTAGTCGCGCAGGATGAAGCTGTGCGTCTCGTCGCGGCCGTATCCGTGGTTGACGCCGACGTACGGGTTGTCCTGGATCGAGCGTTCGTCGATCGCCATGTTCAGCGTCGTCTCGTACTCGATCGCCGCCTCGCGCAGGTCGCAGTGGCCGATCGCCTCGCAGGTGCACTGGAGGCAGCGTCCGGCCTCGGCCATGGCCTGGTCGCCGGTGTAGCCGAACTCGTACTCGTTGAAGGTGCCCTTGCGCTCGTCGGCCTCCTGCTTGCCCATGATCGCGCGCGGCTCCTTCACGTCATCGGTGAAGGGCACGATGGTCAGGAAGTTGGGCTGCGGCTCCGTGACGATGCGACGCACCTGCGGATCGTCGAGGTCGTGCCCGCGCAGCCAGTAGTCGATCGCATACGACGCGCGCCGGCCCTCGCCGATCGCCTCGACCACGGTGGCCGCGCCGGTCCGGACGTCGCCGGAGGCGAAGATCTTGGGGACGTTGGTGCGGAAGATGTGCTCCTCGGCGACGAGCGTGCCCCGGCGCGAGACCTCGAGGCCGGCGCGGATCTCCTCCGGCTCGGACTCGATCCACGACAGCTCCGGCCCCTGGCCGATGGCACCCAGCACGGTGTCGCACTCGACGATGAACTCGGTGCCCGGCATCGGCTCGGGGCGGCGTCGACCCTGGGCGTCCGCCTCGCCGAGCTTCATGCGCTGGAACTCGACGCCGGTGACCTTGTTGTTGTCGTCCGTCACGATGCGCACCGGCGCCGCCTGGAAGATGAGCCGTGCGCCCTCCTCGATCGCCTCGTGAGCCTCGTCGGCAGCCGGCATGTCCTTCAGGTCGCGGCGGTAGACGAGCGTGACCTCGGCCGCGCCCTGCCGAACGGAGGTGCGCGTGCAGTCGATGGCCGTGAATCCACCCCCGATGACGACCACCCGCGCGCCCTTCAGGCGCGGAACCGGGATCCCGCGTGTCGAGTTGTAGAGGTTCTCGAGCGCGTTGACCGTCCCGTCGGCATCCTCGCCCGGGATGCCGAGCTCGTTGGGCTTGTAGCAGCCGATGCCGACGTAGATCGCGTCGTAGTCGTCGATGATGTCGCCGAGGTGGAAGTCGCGGCCGAGCCGCATGTTCGGCCTGAAGGCGGCGCCGAGCTCCCAGACATGGTTCAGCTCGCGGTCCATCCATCCCTTCGGCAGGCGGTACTGCGGAATGCCGTAGCGCAGCATGCCTCCTTGCTCGGGATCGGCCTCGAAGACGTCGCACTGGTGGCCGCGCAGCTGGAGGTAGTAGGCGGCGGTCATGCCGGCCGGGCCCGCGCCGATGATCGCCACGCGGCGGCCGGTGGCCGGCTCCTTTGGCCACGGGATCGGCGCGGGGGCGTCGACCTCGAGCACGCGATCGGCGCAGTAGCGGTGCGAGTCGCGGATGGCGATGGCGGTGTCCACCTCCTCGCGCCGGCAGTGCGTCTCGCACGGGGCGGGGCAGACGCGGCCGAGGATCGCCGGGAACGGCAGCGAGCGCTTCAGGATGCGCGTCGCCTCCTCCCAATTGCCGAGCGTGTTCTGCTTCAGGTAGCCCGGGATGTCGACGCGCGTCGGGCACTTGAACTGGCAGGGCGGCAGGCAGTAGGCGTCGTGGTCGCTGAAGATGAGCTCCAGCACCATGCGACGGTTCTCGATGACCCGCTCGGAGTGGGTGGTGATGACCATCCCCTCCTCGATCTGGGTGCCGCAGCTGATCGGCGTATCGTCTCGTCCCTCGACCTCGACCGCGCAGATGCGGCACGCGCCGTAGGGGGCCAGCTTCGGCTCGTAGCAGAGCGTCGGCACGTCGATGCCGAGCACGCGGCAGGCCTGGAGGATGGTCTGGCCCTCCTCGACCTGCAGCTGCTGGCCATTGATGGTGACCCCGATCTCGCGGGTGCCCGGCACCATCGGCCAGAGCGGCGTGTAATCAGTGATCTGGCCGTTCCCGGAGCTGCCGTTCCCGCCCGGGTGGCCGTTCGTCGTTCCGAAGCTCATCGGTCGTATCGTAGCGAGGCTAGGCGCCGGCCGCCGGATCGACTCCGGCGAGTGGGTTGAGGAGAGGGGTCACGTCATCGGTGCGGCAGGCGCCGGCGGTGCAGATGCCCTGCTCGGCGTGCGCCCGGTACTCGTCGGGGAAGCGGTCGAGCGTGGTCAGGATCGGTCCCGAAGCCAGCCGCTCGAGCTTGCAGAGAGCCGTGTCGCTCACCTTGCGCGACAGCTCGCGCAGCAGGGTGAAGTCGTTCGGGCGGGGGGTGGCGGCCAGGATGCGGTCGAGCGCCTCGACCAGCCGCTTCGTGCCGATCCGGCACGGCACGGCCTTGCCGCACGCCTCCCGGGCGTTGAAGTCGATGAAGAAGCGCGCGGTGTCGACCATGCAGGTGGCGGTGTCGGTGACCAGCACCGATCCCGAGCCGATGATGGCTCCGGCGCCGGCGAGCGGCTCGTAGTCGTAGGCAAGGTTCAGGGACCCGGCATCGATGGCCCCGCCGCCCGGTCCGCCCACGAAGAGGGCCTTCGTGGTCCCGGTTCCCCCGCCCGCCATGCCGAGCAGGTCGAGGAGCGGCGTACCGAGCGGAACCTCGATCAACCCGGACTCGCCGACGCGGCCCATGATGGTGACCAGCTTGGTGCCGCGGCTCGCTTCGCTGCCGACGGAGGCGAAGGCATCGGCGGAGTGGGCCATGATCCAGGCCGCGTGCGCGAGCGTCTCGCCGTTCTGCACGACCGTCGGCGCGCCCCACAGCCCCTTCTCGGCCGGGTAGGGCGGCCGGATGAGCGGCATGCCGCGGTCCCCGGAGAGGGCGTTGATGAGGGCGGTCTCCTCCCCGGCGACGTACGCGCCGGATCCCTCCCAGACGCTCAGCTGGATGCTGGTGTCGGTGCCGAGCACGAGGTAGCCGGCGAGGTGCGCGTCGGTCGCCTCGCGGATCGCGGTCTGGAGCCGCTCGATGGCGACGGTCCAGTCGCGCCGCACGGCGATGATCGCCTCGCTGGCGCCGACCGCGTAGGCGGCGATCAGGAGCCCCTCGACCACCAGGTGCGGGTTGCCCTCGGCGAGCGCGCGATCCCCCAGCGCGCTGGGGTCGGCGGCCATGAGGTTGGCCACCACGATCTTGCGGTCGGCCGCCGTCTCGCGGGTGACACGCCACTTGGCCGCCGTCGGGAAACCGGAGCCTCCGCGGCCGCGGAGGCCGGCCGCCTCGATCTCGGCGATCACCTCCTCGGGCGCCAGCCGCGTCACGGCACGGGCCAGGCCCTCGTAGCCACCGTGCTCGCGGGAGCTGGCGAGGCTGTCGGGATCCACGCGACCGATGTCGGTCAGCACGCGCGGCTCGCCGCCCGCCAGGACGCGGATCTGTGGTGAGAGGGCGCTCGCCATCAGCCGGCCCGTCCCGCGGTCGCCGTCAGCCGCTCGCCGACGATGTGGAGAGCCTTCTCCTCGGTGAGCGGACCGTAGACGAGCGTGTCGACGCGCATCGACGGGCTGATCGCCCCGGCGCCGACGTCGCTACGTGTCTCGAGCGTGATCCGGCCGTCGGCGGTCGTCTCGCCCGCTCGGATCCCGAGCTCGGCCTCGAGGGCACGCAGGAGGCGGTCCCCGCCCGCGAAGCGGCAGGAGGCGCAGTCACAGACAGTCACGAGATGCCCGTCGGCGGGCAGCAGCCGGAAGCGCCCCAGGCCGGCCGCGCCGAACACCTGCGCCCAGTGGATGCTCATCCGATCGCTGATGCGCCGCAGGGCACGCTCGGGCAGGTAGCCGTAGCGCTCCTCGATCGGGCGAAAGATGGCGATCAGCGCCTCCGGCCGGCCGCCGAATCCGTCGATGATCGAGTCGACGAACGGCGTGTCGATCTCCTCGTCCCAGCGGGCCGCGTTGCGCATCGGGCGCGCCGGCAGCCCGGCGCGGCGATAGGCGTTGGCGTCCTTGCGCTCGTCGTAGATCTCCGGCATTCCGTAGCGGATGCGGTTGCCCTGCGAGTCGAAGCCGCTCATGTCGATCGCCTCGACCGGGCAGACCTGCGCGCACTGGAAGCAGACCTCGCACTTGTGCTCGCCGAACGGGTCGTAGATCAGGTCGAGGCGGCCGCGCCATCGGTCGGGAATCTCGGGTCGCTGCTCCGGGTACTGGCGCGTGACCTTCGGCGCGAAGAAGTTGCGGAAGGTCGTGGCCATGCCCTTGGCGATGCCGATCCCGGGAAATGCCATCGGTCAGCTCCCCTTGATGTCGAACACGACGACCGCGATGGCGGTGATGAACAGGTTCACGAGGGCGAGCGGCAGGAGCACCTTCCAGGCCATGCCCATCAGCTGGTCGACCCGCACGCGCGGCAGGGTGGCCCGCAGCCAGACCGCGACGAAGACGAAGATGTAGGTCTTCAGGAAGAACCAGAAGATTCCGTACAGCGTTCCGCCGAAGCCGGCCAGCTGGGCCGGGAACGGCCACGGTGCCAGCCAGCCACCGAAGAAGAGGCTGACCAGGATGCCGCTCATGATGAAGAGCGCCACGTACTCGGCGAAGAAGAAGAAGCCGAAGCGCATGCCGGAATACTCGGTGAACGGACCGGCCACCAGCTCCGAATCGGCCTCGACCATGTCGAAGGGGGTGCGGTTCACCTCGGCCAGCGAGCTGATGTAGAAGATGCCGAGGCCGATGGGCTGCCAGATCAGCAGCCAGCCGTGCTCGTGCTGCCAGGCGATCAGCTCGCTGAAGCTGAGCGTGCCGGCGAGGACCACGGCGCCGACAATCGAGAGGGTCAGCGGGATCTCGTAGCTCACCATCTGCGCCGCGCTCCGCAGGCCGCCGAGCAGCGAGTACTTGTTGTAGCTGGCCCAGCCGGCGACGAGCAGCCCGACCACCGAGAGTCCCAGCACGGCGAAGAAGTAGACGATGCCGATGTTGAAGTCGGCGGCGATCGCTCCCGGCGCGAAGGGGATGACGAGCATGCTCATGGCGGCCGCCATGTAGACCATCCACGGCGCCATGGTGAAGGTCGAGCGATCGGCCTGGTCGGGGACGGTGTCCTCCTTGGCCAGCACCTTGAAGCCGTGGATCGTGCTCTGGAACATCCCGCTCGGGCCGATCCGGTTCGGCCCCAGGCGCAGGTTCATGCCGGCGATGACCTTCAGCTCGATCTGGATGATGATGAAGGCGGTGGGCACGGTCAGCAGCAACAGCAGCGTCGTGGCCAGCACGAAGCGCCCGATGCCGAGCAGCAGGTCGAAGTCCATCTAGCGGGCCACCTGCTACTTGTCCACGCCGCCCATGACCGGGTCGAGGCTTGCCATGATCGCCATGGTATCGGCCACCAGGCGGCCCGGCATCAGCTTCGGCATCGCCTGGAGGCTGATGAAGCTCGGGTCGCGCATCCGGAACCGGTACGGGGTCGGCCCGCCGTCACTGATGGAATAGACGCTGTACAGGCCGCGCGGCGACTCGATCGCCGCGTAGGCTCGGCCCGGCTTTGGCCGGATGATGCCGGGCACCTGGGCCTGGACCGGGCCGTGCGGCATCTTGTCGATGATCTGGTCGATGAGGTGGATGCTCTGCTTGATCTCGGCGATGCGCTGGAGGTAGCGCGAGTACGAGTCGCCACCGGACTGGGTGATGACGTCGAACTCGAGCTCGTTGTAGATCGAGTACGGCTGCGCCTTGCGGACGTCGAAGGGGACCCCCGAGGCGCGCAGGTTCGGCCCGGTCACGCCGAGGCTGATCGCCTCCTGGCCGGTCAGCGTGCCCATGTTGATCGTCCGGGAGCGGAAGATCTCGTTGTCCGTGATCATCGACTCGTTCATCTCGATGTTCTTCAGGACCCGGCCGCGCCAGGTGCCGAGGCGCGAGAGGAACTCGTCGTTCGTGTCCCAGTTCACCCCGCCGACCCGGAAGAAGTTGAAGAGCATGCGCTGCCCGCTGATGGCGGAGAGCATGTCGACGATCTCGTCGCGGTTGATGAAGCTGTACAGGATCGGCGTCAGCCCACCCATGTCGAGGGCCAGGAAGCCCATCATCAGCCCGTGGCTGAAGATGCGGTTCAGCTCCACCACGAGGGCGCGGATGTACTCGGCGCGCGGAGGGGGACGGACGCCGTACAGCTTCTCGAACGCGATGGCCGGCGCGTGCTCGTTGTGCATCGTCGACAGGTAGTCCATCGGGTCGACGTACGTGAGCACCGTCGTGTACGTCGCGTTCTCGCAGAGCTTCTCGATGCCGCGATGCAGGTAGCCGAGCACCGGGTCGATGTCGACCACGATCTCGCCGCGAACCTTCACCACCAGCCGCATGACGCCGTGGGTGGAGGGATGCTGCGGCCCCATGTTGATCAGCATCTCGCCCTCTTCGAGCGAGTAGATCTCGCGCTCGCGATCCGTCTGCGGCGGCCGGTCCGGGATGCCGACCTGGTCGAAGCCGGCGTACTCGCCTCCGCTCGTTCGCACCGGGGCGAGGCCGGCCGCCGTGCGCAGCCGGGCCTCCTCGGCCGCGTCGAGCTCGATCGGGTCGGGAATGCGGGTCTCGGGATCGATCTTCGTCATCGCGGTCGGCTCTTGTCGGCGAGGGTGACGCCGTCCTCGACGGCCTCTGCCGGCGTGTCGTCGCGCAGCTCGCTCGCCGCAACGGTCACATCGGGAGCGTCGCGGAAGCGTGCGAGATCCCACGTCTCGGGCCGCTCGAGCGGCTTGACGCCGGCGGCCGGCGAGTCGGCGGCGTCATCGGGCAGGACGAAGTCCCTGCGCTGCGGGAACGATCGGTAGTCGGGGCTCATGTAGATGCGGCGCAGGTCCCGGTTGCCCTCGAACACGATCCCCATCATGTCGTACATCTCTCGCTCGTGGAACATCGCTCCCTCCCAGAGGTCGGTGACCGATGCGATGCGCGGGTCGGCGCGGTCCACCTGGGCACGGATGCGGAGCCAGCCCGGATGCTTCCAGCTGAACAGGTGGTAGACGACCTCGAACCGCTCCCCCGGGCCGTAGTCGACGGCGGCAGCATCGGCCAGCATGAAGTAGGCGAGCTCGTCGTCGTCCCGGAGGGTACGCAGCACGTCGTGGGCGCGGTCGGCGTCCACCTGGTACTCGACGGTGTCCTCGTCGGTCCACAGATCACGGAGGTCGGACGCGAGACGCTCGGCCACGATGCGGACGAGCGTGCCGGCGCCGGCGGGCGTTGTCAGCGCACGTCTCCTTCCCAGCGGGTGCGCTGCGGGCCGCGATCCACGTAGGTGCTCCACTGGCCGCGGCGCTGCTTCACGAGCTCGTGCAGCTTCATCATCCCGTAGATGAGGCCCTCCGGTCGCGGCGGGCAGCCGGGGACGTACACGTCGACGGGCATCACGCGATCGACGCCCTGGACGACGCTGTAGGAGCGCTTGAAGCGCCCGCCCGACGTGGTGCAGGTGCCCATCGCCACGCACCACTTGGGCTCGGGCATCTGCTCCCAGAGTCGGACCAGCGGCCCGGCCATCTTCGTCGTCAGCGTCCCGGCCACGATGAGCACGTCCGCCTGCCGCGGGCTGGCGCGGAACGGGAACATGCCGAAACGATCGATGTCGTTGACGCTCGTGGCGGTGCTCATCATCTCGATGGCGCAGCAGCTCAGGCCGGAGAGGAGCGGCCAGAGGGAGTTGGCGCGGATCAGGTCGAGGACGTAATCGGCCTTGGTCGGGATCACCTCGAGCAGGCCATGAAAGCCGCCCTGCGGGTGCTCCTCCATGCCGAAGGAGCGCAGCAGCTGGTCGTCCCCCGCCTGGTCCGGGATGACGATCGGCGGCTCGCCGGAAGGTGCCGTCAACTGGGTGTTTGGATTAGGTTCTACTGCCATCGGAGGTCCCCCTTCTTCCATGCGTACAGCTCGCCGAACATCAGGATCGCAAGGAAGATGCCGATCAGGACGATCCCCTGGAACTCGAGTGTCCGGACCGTGACGGCCCACAGGTACACGAAGATGATCTCGACGTCGAATGCCACGAAGAGCAGGGCGTAGAGGTAGAACGCCAGGCCGAACCGGCTCCACGTGTCGCCGATCGTGTCCACCCCGGATTCGTAGGGCAGGCCCTTCTGCGGGCGCCGCCGCCGATGCGTGATCAGCCAGCTGAACAGGATCGTGCCGAAGACGAAGGTCGTCGCGGCAAAGGCGAACCCGATGACGTAGAGCAGTCCGGTGTGATCCATCTCCACTCCGGTTGCACGCTGGTGCGCTGGACGTCGGGCACGCCGCCCGACGCGTATGTCGTCATTCACAGGAGCGGACCAGTGAGTCGCTCGCCCGCTCGATTCACAGTCTAGCAGGGGAGCTCGCCGGCCTCAGGGCGCCGAGCTATCGGCCCTGCCAGGCAGCCGCCACGATCAACCGCAGGCCGTCGCTGACCAGCGCATGGCCACCGAACAGGA
>DASVEH010000278.1:0-5170 GCA_036380655.1 Candidatus Limnocylindria bacterium
GTCCGGCCAGGTCAGGCGCTGCACGGTGCAACCTGCGGCCGACAGCTTGTCCAGCGCCGTCTTGCTGAAGGCGTGGGCGTGGATGGTGATCCCCTTCGGCGCGTCGCCGACCCCGAGGATCTTGACAGGCAGCTTGGTGTCGCGGATGAGGCCGTCATGCTCGAGGACGTCCGGGGTCACGAGGGTGCCCTTCTCGACCTCGGCCAGTCTGCCGAGGTTGAGCGGCGCGTAGGCCACGCGGCCGCGGTTGCGGAAGCCGTGCAGCTGGGGGGTTCGCACGTGGAGCGGCGTCTGGCCACCCTCGAACCACGCCGGGATGTTCCCGCCGGCTCGCGCCTTCTGGCCCTTCGTGCCGCGGCCCGCGGTCTTGCCGCGCCCGGAGCCATGGCCGCGGCCGACGCGGCGCGACGGCGTGCGCGACCCGGGGGCCGGGTGCAGATCGTGGAGCTTCACTTCGTCTCCTCTTCCTTGGCGCCGGCCGGATCCTCGACCTCGATGAGGAAGGCGACGCGTCGCAGCATGCCCCGGATGACCGGGGTGTCGGCGACCTGGACGGTCTGGTTGAGCCGATGCAGGCCGAGCGCCCGGATCGTCCCGCGCGCCGCGGCCTTGTGGCCGATCGTCGAGCGGGTCCAGGTGACCCTCAGCATCGGGCCGGTCTTCGCGGCGGTGGTTCGCTTAGCGGCCACGGCCACCTCCGAACGTGTTCATCGGCTCCCGACGCTCGGGAACCTCGTGCGGGGTCCGCGCCAACTCCGCGCCGCGCTTGCCGAGCAGCTGCTCGGCGGTGCGTCCGCGCAGGGCGGCGATGTCGTCCGCCGATCGCAGCGCCGCGAGGCACTCGATCGTCGCGCGCACCACGTTGATCGGGTTGGTCGAGTCCTGCACCTTGCTGAGCAGGTCACGGATGCCGGCCGCCTCGACGACCGAGCGCACCGACCCGCCGGCGATGACGCCGGTGCCGGCGCTCGCCGGCTTGAGCATCACCTTGGCCGCGCCGAAGTGCCGGCGCACCTCGTGCGGGATGGTCGACCCGACCAGCGGCACCTTGATCAGGTGCTTCTTGGCGTCCTCGACGCCCTTGCGGATCGCTTCGGGCACCTCGCCCGCCTTGCCGAGCCCGGCGCCGACCGTGCCGTTGCCGTCTCCGACGACCACCACGGCGCTGAAGCTGAAGCGGCGTCCGCCCTGGACGACCTTGGCGACGCGGTTGATCTGGACGACCTTCTCCTCCAGGTTGAGCTTGGACGCATCGATGCGTGCCATATGCAGATCTCCTCGCTACAGGTTGAGGCCGCCCTCGCGGGCGCCCTCGGCGAGCGAGCGGACCCGCCCGTGGTACTGGTAACCGCCGCGATCGAGCACGACCGAGCTCACCCCGGCCGCCTTCGCCCGGTCGGCGAGCGCCCTGCCCACCGCCCGCGCCGTGTCGACCGGGGTCGACGCGCCGAGGTCGGCCTCGCGGCTGGATGCCGCGGCGAGCGTGCGCCCGGTGGTGTCGTCGATCACCTGGGCATAGATGTACTTCGCGCTGCGGAAGACCGACAGGCGGGGGCGCTCGGTGCTTCCGGCGATGCGAAGCCGGAGGCGCTGGTGCCGCTTGCGACGCAGGGCGTCGCGGGAAAGGTTCGTCATCGGTCTAGCCTCCGACCTTGCCGGCCTTGCCGGCCTTGCGGAGGATCTGCTCGCCGGCGTACTTGATCCCCTTGCCCTTGTAGGGCTCGGGCTTGCGCTGTGAGCGGATGTGGGCCGCGGTCTGGCCGACCAGCTCCTTGTCGGCACCGAACACGCCGAGGCGCGTCGGGGTCTCGACCCGGAACTCGATGCCGGCCGGCGGATCGACCTCCACCGGATGTGAGTAGCCGAGCGCGAGGACGAGCTTCGTGCCCTGCAGCTGGGCACGGTAGCCCACGCCGCTGATCTCGAGGTTCTTGGTGAAGCCGGTCGTCACTCCGGTGACCATGTTGTTCACGAGGGTGCGGGTCAGGCCGTGCAGCGCACGATGGCGCGGCTCGTCCGTGGGACGCACGATGCGGAGGACGCCGTCTTCGCGCTCGAGGACCATCTCCGGGTGCAGCTCGCGCTCGAGCTGGCCCAGTGGACCCTTGACGCGCAGGCGCCGACCCTCCTGGGTGACCTCCACTCCGTCGGGGAGCGGGATCGGCATTCGTCCGATACGGGACATGCTCTGTTCGCTCCTTTACCAGACGTAGGCGAGGACTTCCCCACCGAGATTCTGCTTCCGGGCATCGGTCCCGGTCATGATCCCGTGTGAGGTCGAGAGAATGGCGAGGCCGAGCCCGCCGAGAACGCGCGGGATCTCGGTCTTCCGGGCGTAGACGCGCAGGCCCGGCTTGCTGATGCGCTTGAGGCCGGTGACGACCGGCGTACGGCCTTCGACGTACTTGAGCCGCAGGGTGAGCATCTCCTGGATGCCCTCGGTCTGCGTCTCGTACGTGTCGATGAACCCCTCCTCGGCCAGGATCCGCGCGATCTCGCGCTTCACCCGTGACGAGGGCAGGCTCAGGTCCTTGTGCCGGGCCGCGCTGGCGTTGCGAATGCGCGTCAGCATGTCGGCGATCGGGTCGGTCACGTTCATTGGTTGGTGTTCGTCTCCTCGGCGACGGTTCGCTCCCTGCCCATCGGTGGGTGGCGCCTGCCGCTGATGGTGGCCGCCGTCCTAGGCGGCCATGGTCAAACGAGCTCTACCAGCTCGACTTGGTCACTCCCGGCAGCTGGCCCAGCAGGGCGCGCTCCCGGAAGCAGATGCGGCACATGGCGAAGCGGCGCATGTAGCCGCGCGGCCGGCCACAGACCTGGCAGCGGTTGTGCTCGCGCACCTCGAAGCGCGCGGGGCGCTTCGATCGGGCGATGCTCGACTTCTTTGCCACGAGTGCTCCTTTAGTTCGCCTGGAACGGCATGCCGAGGAGCTCGAGGAGCTTGCGCCCCTCCTCATCGGTCTTTGCCGTCGTCACAATGCTGATCTCGAGCCCGCGCAGCCGGTCGATCCTGTCGTAATCGATCTCGGGATACACGAGCTGCTCGCGCAGGCCAAGGCTGAAGTTGCCCCGACCGTCGAACGAGCGAGTCGGAATGCCGCGGAAGTCACGGATGCGCGGCAGTGCGAGCGCAAGGGTGCGCTCGAGGAAGTCGTACATCCGCTGGCCGCGCAGCGTCACCTTGGCGCCGATCGGCATCCCCGTCCGAAGCCTGAACTGGGCGATCGAGCGCTTGGCTCGGGTCACGATCGGCTTCTGGCCGGTGATCGTGGTCAAGTCGCCGACCGCGGCGTCGAGCGCCTTGGCATTGGCGATCGCCTCGCCGAGGCCGATGTTGACGACGATCTTCTCGACCCGCGGGATCTGCATCGGGTTGGGATAGCTGAACTCGCGCTGCATGGCCGGCACGATCTCGTCGTGATAGCGCTGGCGCAGCCCGGCGTACTCCGGCTTGCGGAAGGTGCCGTTCGTCGTCGGCGCCTTCTCGCGGGCCGGGGTGGTGGCGCGGGCAGCCTTCGTCGCCGATCCGGCGGCGCGGCTGCGTGGCGTCTTCTTGGTCTCCGGGCTCACTTGGTGGTCACCTCGATCTGCTCGCCGCAGCGCTTGCAGACGCGCGTGCGCTGCGCGTGCTCACCCTCGCTCGTGCCGTGGCCGACGCGGGTCGGGCGATCGCAGCGCGGGCAGATGACCTGCACGTTGCTGACGTGCAGCGGCACCGGCAGGTCGATGATGCCGGCCTGGGCCGTGCGCGACTGCGCGCGCCGGTGGCGCTTCGCCATGTTGATGCCGGGGATCACCACGCCGAAGCCGCGCTTCGTGCGCTCGACCCGCTCGACGGTGCCGCGCTTGCCGCGGTCCTTGCCGGCCAGGACGAGGACGGTGTCACCCCTTCGAACGTTCATCTAGAGCACCTCCGGGGCGAGCGAAATGATCTTCATGTAGTTGCGCTCGCGAAGCTCGCGGGCCACCGGCCCGAAGATGCGCGTGCCGCGCGGGCTGCCCTGCGCGTTGATCAGGACCGCCGCGTTCTCGTCGAAGCGGATGTGGCTGCCGTCGGGACGACCGAACTCCTTGGTGGTGCGCACCACGACGGCGCGTACGACCTCGCCCTTCTTGACGGCCGCGTTCGGCAGCGCCTGCTTGACGGCGGCCACGATCACGTCGCCGACCTCCGCGGTGTCGCTCCTCGAGCGGCCGATGACCGAGATGCACTCCACGACTCGCGCCCCGGAGTTGTCGGCCACGCGCAGCCGGCTGTACTTCTGAATCACGCGGACTCCGTCCCGTCGATCAGCTCTTCGTGGGAGCCGCGCGCCACGATCTCGACGACGGTCCAGCGCTTCTCGGCCGAGAGCGGGCGGCTCTCCTCGATGCGCACCGTGTCGCCGACCCGGGCACTGTTCTCCGCGTCGTGCGCCTTGAACTTGCTGGAGAGGCGCACGACCCGCTTGTAGATCGGGTGCCTCCGCAGGCGCTCAACGCTGACCACGACGGTCTTGTCCATCTTGTCGGACACGACGCGCCCGACCTTGCTCTTTCGCTTGCCCTGCATCAGCTGGCCTTCTCTGCGGCAGCCGCCGCCTCGGCGACGTGCTGACGCTCTGTCATCACGGTGAGGATGCGGGCGATCCGCTTGCGGGTCGCCGGCAGCCTGCTGTAGTTGCTCTCCTGTCGCGTGGCGAGGTCGAAGCGGATCTTCCAGAGCTCCTGCTTCGCGTCACGCAGCGCGCCCTCCAGGTCCTTGTCCGAGAGGGCACGCACCTCACTGATGTCCATGCTCCTGGCCCTCCTTGATCACGAACTTGGTGCTGATCGGCAGCTTGTGGCCGGCAAGACGCATCGCCTCGCGTGCGATCGGCTCCGGGACGCCCGACATCTCGAACATCACCCGGCCGGGCTTGACGACCGCGACCCAGTGGTCGGGGGCTCCCTTGCCGGATCCCATCCGGACCTCGGCCGGCTTCTTGGTGACCGGCTTGTCCGGGAAGACCCGGATCCAGACACGGCCACCGCGCTTGATGTGGTGGGTCATGGCACGTCGCGCCGCCTCGATCTGGCGGCTGGTCAGCCAGCAGACCTCTTCCGCCATGAGGCCGAAATCGCCGAAGCTGACCGTCGTGCCGCCCTTGGCGAGGCCGGCGCGGCGACCGCGCTGCACCTTGCGGTGCTT
>DASVEH010000279.1:0-3464 GCA_036380655.1 Candidatus Limnocylindria bacterium
CCGACGGTGACTCGGATCTATCGCAGGTCGTCGCCGCCTGCGAGACGATCCGGCTCATCCACGGCGAGATTCCCGTCGTGTTCCGCAGCACCCTTCCGCTCGGGTCCACGGAGCATCTCGCGGACTGGCTGGGCCGAGACGACCTTTCGAGCGTCGCGACGAACCCGGAGTTCCTTCGGCAGGGCTCTGCCGTCAGCGATTTCCTGAACCCGACGCGGATCGTCATCGGCACGCACTCGGGCGGCACGACCGCGGTGTCAGATGCCCTGGAGCGCCTGTACGAGGGGATCGAGGCGCCGCGAATCATCACCGACTTCGCATCGGCGGAGATGATCAAGAATGCCGCCAACGCGTTCCTCGGGACGAAGCTCAGCTTCGTGAACGAGGTCGCCGATCTCTGCGAGGCCTACGACGCCAACGTCGATGACGTCATGGCCGGCATCGGGTTGGATCCCCGCATCGGCTCGACCTACCTGCGCCCGGGCATCGGATTCGGTGGCTCGTGCCTTCCGAAGGAGCTCGCCAACATGGTCCGCCTCGGACGCCGGCACGGGCTGGAGATGGCCCTCCTGTCGGGTGCGGCTCGCACCAACGATGAGCGTGCCACGCGCGTGGCGGATCGCCTCGAAGACATCGCAGGACCCCTTCACGGCGCACGCGTCGCCATCCTCGGCCTCGCGTTCAAGGCCGACACGGACGACGTGCGCTACTCCCCGTCGCTCGCCCTGGCCAGCACACTGATCGAGCGAGGCGCGTCGGTGCGCGGGCACGATCCCGCCGTGGCGGCGGGCGCCACCGAGCACGTCGTACCAGACCTGGCGCGCTCGGCCACGCCCGAGGAGGCCGTGATGGCGGCCGACCTCGTCATCCTCGGCACCGCCTGGCCGCTCTACCGGGAGCTCGATTGGGCGTCGCTTGGCGCCGGGGTGGCACGCCGCGTCATCTTCGACGGATCAGCCGCGGTGGATCGCGAAGCTGCGGAACGTGCCGGCTGGCGGGTGATCACGGTCGGCCGTTCAGAGGGATGAGCCGGCTGAGCGTACGCCGAACGCTCCAGCGTCCACAGGTACGGCGAATCGCCGGAAACACCGTCTGGCTCATGAGCGAGCGGGTCGCCCGCGGACTGGTCGCCGTCCTGGTGACCGCGGCCGTCGCCCGCTACCTTGGCGCCAGCCAGTTCGGAATTCTCAGCTACGCGCTGTCGTTCGTGCTCCTCTTCAGCACCCTGTGGACGCTGGGCCTCAGCGGCCTCGTCGTGCGCGAGCTCGTCCGCAAGCCGTACGAATTCAACGAGACGCTCGGCACCCTGTTCGTCCTGCGCGGTGTCGGTGGCCTCATCGGCGTCGCACTCATCGTCGTCGCGGCGAACCTGGTCGGGCTCGACAACGACCTGGCTCGCACGGCGATCGCGATCCTGGCGGTGGCGACGCTCTTCCACTCGTTCGACGGAATCGACTTCTGGTTCCAGTCGCAGGTGCGGTCGCGGTACGAGGTGACCGCTCGGCTGGTCGCGCTCGCCGTGACGGCGGCCACGAACGTCATGCTCATCGTCGTCCAGGCGCCCCTGATCGCGTTCGTCTTCGCGGTCGCGCTCGAACACGTGGTCGCGGGCGTCAGCCTCGTCGCCGTGTACTCCTGGACGGGACAATCCGTCCTCCGGTGGCGCCCGACGATGGCGAAGGCGCGTTTCCTCCTCTCCGCCTCGTGGCCGCTGCTCCTGTCGGGGGCTTTCAGCGCCATCAATCTCCGGATCGACCAGATCATGCTCGGCAACATGGCAGGCGCCGCCGAGGTCGGCACCTACGCCGCCGCAGCCCGACTGTCCGAGATCTGGTACTTCGTGCCGACCGCCATCGCGGCGTCGGTGTTCCCCGCCCTGCTCCACGCGCGCGAAGCCAGCCGGCAGGCGTACGAGCGGCGGCAGCAGCAGCTCTACGACCTGATGGCATTGATCTCGATACCGATCGCGCTCGCCGTATCGCTGTTGAGCCCGATCCTCGTCCACGTCATCTACGGTCCCGAGTTCGCCAGCTCCGCGCTCGTACTGAGCATCCATGTCTGGGCCGGTCCGTTCGTGTTCATGGCGGCCATCCTCAGCAAGTGGCTCGTCGCCGAGAACCTGCTCAAGTTCTCCTTCATCCGGCACGGTGCGGGAGCGCTCACCAATGTCGTGCTGAACCTGCTGCTCATTCCCCAATTCGGTGGTGTCGGATCCGCCATCGCGACGCTGGTGTCGTACGCCGTGGCCTCGCACCTGGCCTCGTTCGCGTATCGACCCACCTGGGGGGCCGCGCGGCGCATGACCCTGGCTCTCGCGGCACCACCGCGCTACCTTCTCGCCGCCGTCCGGCAGGCCACGCGCTGAACGCGCCCGGAGCGTTGGGCGATACTGGGCGCGACATGGCTTCAGCACCCCAGGAGTCCGGCGGTACAGACGTCGGCGTGGCACTCGACGCTCCGCCCATCGAGCCGCAGGGCACCGGTCAGAAGTGGACCCCGGAGCGTATCTGGCGTGGCATCCGTCGGCGCCTGCAGAACCGGTCAGCGGACCTGCGTGACGCGGTCATGCTGCCGCTGGCCTCGTCCTCCTCACGTCTCGCCTCGATCGGGTATGCGACCGTCAACGGTGCCTTTCGGCGCGAACATCGCGCCGTGGCGGCCGGGCGGCGCAGATATCGGGCCGAGACAGCGGCCGCCAGCCGCCACTACTTCGTCCTGCGCCGGAACGTGCACCGCATCGAGAAGGGCCTCGTCATGCGGCCCCGCCGAGCGGTCTTCGCCGCCGGCTATGTCCTCGACACGGTGCGTGCCTACCGGCGGCTGGTCGAGCTCGCGCAGCGCAGCGTCGACCTCATTGACCCCGCTGAGCTGCGCTGGGCGCGTGATGTCCTTCACACCTACTTCGGCGTCGTGGGGAGGGAGCGTGCCATCGACCGCGCCCGAGCGGAGTTCGAGGCGATCCCGGTTCCCGACCTGGTCGACATCGAAACGCTCTATGCGCCCTACCCGCGTGACCTGAGCCGCCCGCCGAGCGTGCCCTTCGACGACCTTCTGGCGCTCTCGGTGCGACGGCGGTCGGTGCGGTGGTATCTGCCGAAGACCGTTCCCCGCGAGCTGGTCGACCGCGCGCTGGAGATCGCCGCGCAGGCGCCTTCCGCCTGCAACCGGCAACCGTTCGAGTTCCGCATCGTCGACGATCCGGACCTCCTCCACCGGGTGGCGCGGATCCCCATGGGCACCGGGGGATTCGCAGGCAACCTGCCCGGCCTCGCGGTCGTCGTGGGCAAGCTGCGCGCATTCGCCAAGGAGCGGGACCGACACCTCATCTACATCGACGGAGCCCTGGCGGCGATGGCCTTCATCTACGGCCTCGAGGCGCTCGGTCTCGCCTCATGCTGCATCAACTGGGCCGATGTGGACTCGCAGGAGCGAGCGATGGCCGGGGCGCTGGATCTCGACCCAGA
>DASVEH010000280.1:0-2516 GCA_036380655.1 Candidatus Limnocylindria bacterium
AGGTTGGCGAACAGCTCGAGCTCCGAGCGGAGGGCCAGCAGCGCGTCCTCCGGCCGGGCCGCGGCCGAAGGGTCGTCCCAACGGGGACCGCCGACGGCGCCGAGCAGGACCGCATCGGACTGGCGGCAGGCCTCGAGCGCCGCAGGTGGCAGGGCCTGGCCGAACCGGTCGATGGCTTCGCCGCCGATCACCCCCTCGTCCCAGGCGATCTCGAACCCGAACGTGGTTGCCGCGGCGTCGACGCACCGACGCGCGACGGCGCACACCTCCGGACCGATCCCGTCGCCGGGCAGGTAGGCGACCCGATGCTGTCTCACGAGGCGCTCCCGGCCGGCGTCGGCGCCTGGCCGGCAGATCGGCGGTCCCTTGCCGCCTGCACCGCGTCGGCCGCCACGGGATGCTCCGCGATGAGCTTGTTCACCGCGGCGAGGTAGGCGCGCAACGATGCCTCCACCACGTTGGTGGACAGCCCGTGGCCGGTGAAGACCTGCGGCACGTCGCCGTCCCCGGCGGGCGCGGTGATCTTGACCGTCGCCTCGCCCTGGGCGTCCTCGCCGGAGCCGATCGAGCGCAGCTGGTAGTCGACGAGCTGCGGCCGGCCGCTGATGATCTGCTCGAGCGCGTTGTCGACCGCGGAGAGCAGCGCGTCGACCGGCCCGTTGCCGCCGGCGAAGGCGCGGAACGTCCTGCCCTCGTAGAAGAGGGACACGTTGCCCGAGCTCGACTCTCCCTGCCGGCTGGCGGCCGCCCAGTGCTCGAGCTGCACCAGCTGGGGGACCGGGTCGGCGTGCATCTCGGCCAGGGCCAGCAGGTCCGCATCGGTCACCTGCTTCTTCTGGTCGGCCAGGCCGATCGCTTCGGCGTACAGCGTGTCGAGCGTGTCGGGCTCGACATGGATGCCGAGCCGGCGCAGGCGCTCGTCGAAGCCCGCGCGGCCGGAGAGTTTGCCGAGCGTCAGCGTCGAGCCGGACAGGCCGACCGACTCGGGGGTCATGATCTCGTAGGTGAGCGGGTTCTTCAGGAAGCCGTCCTGGTGGATCCCCGACTCGTGCGCGAACGCGTTGGCGCCCACCACGCTCTTGTTCGGCTGCACCGCGATGCCGGTCAGGTAGCTCACCAGCCGGCTGGTGGCGGTCAGCTGCTCGGTCGCCACGCCGGTCGTGGCGAAGCGGAACTGGCCCGGACGCGTTCGGAGGGCCATGACCACCTCCTCCAGGGAGGCGTTGCCGGCCCGCTCGCCGAGCCCGTTGACGGTGACCTCCACCTGGCGGGCGCCGGCCTGGATGGCGGCCAGCGTATTTGCGGTTGCCAGTCCCAGGTCGTTGTGGCAGTGGGTGCTCACGATCGCCCGCTTCCCGACCGCCTGCACGACCTGCTTCACGACCGCGGCGTACTCCTTCGGCTCGGTGTAGCCGACGGTGTCGGGCACGTTGATGACCGATGCGCCCGCCTCGACGGCGGCCTCGTACGCCTCCAGCAGGAACGGCAGCTCGGATCGCGAGGCGTCCTCGGCGCTGAATTCGACCTCGTGATCGGGGCCGACCATGCGCCGCGCCTGCGCCACGCAGGTGCGGATGCGCTCGAGCACCTCCTCGCGGGTCGTGCGCAGCTTGTGAGTGATGTGGATGTCGCTGGTGGCGATGAAGACGTGCAGCTGCCGCTTCCTCGCTGGATCCAGCGCCGCGGCGGCGACCGTCACGTCGGCCGGGACGCAGCGGGCCAGGGCGGCGATCGCCGGTGCGTCGTCGGCGGCGCCGACCTCGGCCGAGATGCGGCGGACCGCCTCCGCCTCGCCCGGGGAGGCGGCCGGGAACCCGGCCTCGATGACGTCGACGCGCAGTCGGGCGAGCTGCTTCGCGACGGTGACCTTCTCGTCGACGGTCAGCGCGGCGCCCGGCGTCTGCTCGCCGTCGCGCAGGGTGGTGTCGAAGACCCGGATGCGGGGCGGCATCAAGCCACGCCCTCGCCGGGTACCGACTCGGCCTTCTCGCGGCCGCCATCGGCCCAGCCGTCGGGAGCCTGCTTGGGACCGATGAAGTCCATGTGGCTGCGCAGCTCGGCGCCGACCGCCTCGATCGGTGCGTTCGCGTTCTCGCGACGCAGTCGCTTGAACTCCGGAGCTCCCTTGCGCCCCTCCTCGATCCAGCGCTTCGCGAACGACCCGTCCTGGATCTCGGCCAGGATCCGCTTCATCTCGGCGCGGATCCGCTCGTCGACGATGCGCGGGCCGGAGACGTAGTCCCCGTATTCGGCGGTGTCGCTGATCGAGTAGCGCATGTACTGGAGGCCTCCCTGGTACATGAGGTCGACGATCAGCTTGAGCTCGTGCATCGTCTCGAAGTAGGCGAGCTCGGGCTGGTAGCCGGCGTCCACCAGCGTCTCGAAGCCGGCGTTGACCAGCGAGGTCACGCCGCCGCACAGCACCGCCTGCTCGCCGAAGAGGTCGGTTTCGGTCTCTTCCGAAAACGTCGTCTCGAGCACGCCGGCGCGGGTCACGCCGAGGGCCTTGGCATCGG
>DASVEH010000281.1:0-2009 GCA_036380655.1 Candidatus Limnocylindria bacterium
GGGTGCTCGCCCATGAGGACCATGCGCCAAATGTCGGTCGAGACGCGCTCCTCATCGGTCATGGCTTCAGACTATCCGGTGCGGTCAGCTCCGACCAGCCCTTGACGAATCCGCTAGGGTCGAGCGACCGATGAGTGATCCAACCCCCGATTCAGCACGCCCGCGCACGATCGTCGACAAGATCTGGGACGAGCACCTCGTGGTGCCCGGCGCCGACGGCGCCCCAGACGTCCTCGGCATCGACCTGCACCTCGTCCACGAGGTGACCAGCCCGCAGGCTTTCGACGGCCTTCGCGCCCGCGGCCTCCGTGTCCGCCGGCCCGGCCAGACGCTGGCAACCGTCGACCACAGCATCCCCACCACCGACCGCAGCCTGCCGATCGCCGACGAGATCGCAGCCACCCCGGTGAGCCGCCTGGAGCAGAACTGCGCCGAGTTCGGCATTCCGCTCCACGGGATCGGCTCGCCGCACCAGGGGATCGTGCACGTCATCGGTCCCGAGCTGGGCGTGACGCAGCCGGGGATGACGATCGTGTGCGGCGACTCGCACACGGCCACGCACGGCGCCTTCGGCGCGCTTGCCTTCGGGATCGGCACGACCGAGGTGGAGCACGTCCTGGCGACCCAGACCCTGCTCCAGCGCCGGCCGAAGACGTTCGAGGTGCGCGTGGATGGCCACCTGCATCCCGGCGTGACGGCCAAGGACATCATCCTCAGCCTGCTCAGCCGGATCGGCGTCGGCGGCGGCACCGGCCACGTGTTCGAGTACGGCGGCTCCGCCATCCGAGCCCTGGGCATGGAAGGGCGCATGACGATCTGCAACATGAGCATCGAGGGCGGTGCACGCGCCGGCCTGGTGGCACCCGACGACACCACCTTCGAGTACGTGCACGGCAAGCCGCATGCGCCTTCGGGGGCCGATTGGGACGCCGCCGTCGAGCGTTGGCGCATCCTCCCCTCCGACGACGGCGCCGTCCATGACCGGAGCATCGCCTTCGATGCCGGCGACCTGACGCCGATGGTCACCTACGGCACCAATCCCGGCATGGGCTTCCCGATCACCGACCGCATCCCTGACCCGGACTCCCTGACCGATGCGACCCAGCGCGACTCCCTCCGCGCGGCGCTGTCCTACATGGCCCTCAATCCCGGCGAGCCGATCCTGGGGAAGCCGATCGACGTCGTCTTCATCGGCTCGTGCACCAACTCGCGGATCAGCGACCTGCGCGAGGCGGCCCGCATGCTGCGCGGGCGCCACGTGGCCGACGGGGTGCGAGTCATGGTGGTCCCCGGCTCGACGGAGGTGAAGCGCCAGGCCGAGGAGGAAGGACTGGCATCGGTCTTCCGCGAGGCCGGCGCCGAGTGGCGCGAGGCGGGCTGCTCCATGTGCATCGCCATGAACGGCGACCAGCTGTCCCCCGGGCAGTACAGCGTCAGCACCTCGAACCGCAACTTCGAAGGGCGCCAGGGCAAGGGCGGCAGGACGTTCCTGGCCTCCCCGCTGACGGCGGTCGCGTCGGCGGTGACCGGTCGGCTGTCCGATCCGAGGGCGCTGCTGTGAGCGGGCGCGAGCCGTTCTCGTCGGTGACCTCGGCGGCGGTGCCGATGCCGCGCAACGACATCGACACGGACCAGATCATCCCGGCGCGCTTCCTCAAGACGGTCAACCGCGAGGGTTTGGCCGACCAGCTCTTCTACGACTGGCGCTACCTCGCCGACGGGTCGCCGAACCCCGAGTTCGTCCTCAACCGTCCCGAGATGGCCGGCCGCGCGGTCCTGGTCGCCGGCGACAACTTCGGCTGCGGATCGTCGCGAGAGCACGCGCCGTGGGCGCTCACCGCCTGGGGCATCCGCGCCGTCATCAGCTCGAGCTTCGCCGACATCTTCCGCAGCAACGCGCTGAAGAACGGGCTCCTCCCGGTGGCCGTGCCGCCGCAGGAGCTGGAGCGCATCGGCTCCCTCCTCGAGGCAGATCCGGACGCCGAGGTGACCGTCGACCTCGAGGCCAG
>DASVEH010000282.1:0-3194 GCA_036380655.1 Candidatus Limnocylindria bacterium
TGCGAACCATCATCGACTCCTTCGCTGCAATGAAGGTGGCCGCAGGGCAGGGTGCGGTGTTTCCGCTGGTATGCGCCCCGGACAGGAGCCCCGCCACGGACAAATGACGTAGCAAGAGCAGCCGGTGCGCTGGACCGATTCTTATGGCCGGTGATCGATCGTCTCCCGCGGCCCGCCGCCCGCGAGTCCAGTCTTCGCTCACTCGGTGCGGGAGGGCTCAGGGGCGTAGCCTGTAGTCATGCATCGCACGGAAACGGCCAGCGTGCTGGTCATTGGGAGCGGCGCCGCCGGTTGGCGCGCTGCCATCGCGGCGACCGAGGCCGGCGTGGAGGCGCGCATCCTCGCGAAACGCCCCCGCATGGACGCGCACACCGTCCTGGCCTCGGGTGGCATCAATGCCGCCCTCGGCACCCGCGATCCGGAGGACTCGTGGGAGCAGCATTTCGCCGACACCCTGCGCGAGGGCTACTTCCTCGGCGATCCACGGATGGTGGAGATGCTCGCACGGGAGTCCCCGGATGCCGTCATGGAGCTCGCGGAGTGGGGCTGCGAGTTCGCACGCACCGAGGACGGCCGGCTCGAGCAGCGGTTCTTCGGCGCTCACCGCTGGCGGCGGACGTGTTTCGCCGGCGACTTCACGGGACGCGCGATCCAGGGGACGGTCGCGCGCCGGGGCGCGGAGCTCGGCATCCGGGTCGACGAGGACCAGTACGTCTCGCGGCTGCTCGTCGCTGACGGCACGTGCTTCGGGGCGCTGGCGTTCGACCTGCGCACCGGCGAGCGAACCGCCTTCCTTGCCGACGCCGTGATCCTCGCGACGGGCGGACACACCCGGATCTGGCGCCGCAGCTCGTCGCGCCGGGACGAGAACTACGGCGATGGCCTGCGACTGGCGCTCGCGGCAGGCTGCCGCCTGATGGACATGGAGCTCGTGCAGTTCCACCCGACCGGCATGGTGCATCCCGAGGAGGCGGCCGGCACGCTCGTCACCGAAGCGGTGCGCGGCGAGGGCGGCCGGTTGCTCAACGCTCTCGGCGAGCGCTTCATGGAGCGCTATGACCCGGAGCGCCTCGAGCTCAGCTCTCGCGACCGCGTCGCCCTCGCCAACTACACCGAGATCACCGAGGGGCGGGGCGGGCCGCATGGCGGGGTATTCCTCGACGTCAGCCATCGGGGCAAGGAGCACATCACCGAACGGCTGCCGCGCATGTATCGGCAGTTCATCGAATGGCAGATGCTCGACATCTCGCAGGAGCCGATGGAGGTCGCACCGACGGCCCACTACTCCATGGGCGGCATCGTCGTCGAGCCCGAGACGCACGCCACCGACGTCCGCGGCCTGTATGCGGCAGGGGAGTGCGTCGGCGGCCTCCATGGCGCGAACCGGCTCGGCGGCAACTCGCTCGGCGAGACACTGATCGCCGGTCGGCGGGCCGGGCAGGCCGCGGCCGCCTACTCTGTCGAGGGCGAGGTGTTCAGGCGGTCGCGTCCGGCGATCGAGGAGGCGCTGTCGGAGCTTGACGCGCTGACTCACCCGGGCAGCGAGCTCGCCCGACCGCTGCAGCGTCGCCTGCGTGACACGATGTGGGAGTCGTGTGGCGTCGTCCGGACCGAATCGGGCCTCCGCGCGGGGCTCGAGGAGCTCGGCAGGCTGCGCGAGGCGGCCGAGAACGTCGACGTGCGGCCGGGCGCGGAGGGATGGACCGATCTCGCCCACGCGCTCGATCTGCGAGCGGGCCTGATCTCCGCCGAGGCCACCCTGCGCTCTGCGATCGAGCGGCGTGAGACGCGTGGCGCGCACATTCGATCGGACTTCGAGAAGCTCGATCCGGCCTTGCGCGTCAACTTCCACGTCGATGCGCGGATGGAGCCGTGGCCCGAGCCGGTGCCGCCGGCGCCGGACGAGCTGCTCGGGTTGACCGAGCAGCCGATCGAGCTCAGCGCTGGCCGGCTGCTCGAGTGAACTCGGTCAGCCCTCGCGCCCCAGGACGCGGCCGGCGAAGACGAGGAGCAGGAAGCCGAGCAGCGGGAAGGGCAGGATCCCGCCCGACAGGATGACCGCCGACAGGACCGCCACCGGGATGATGAGCAGCAGCGTCGCCCCGAGCAGCGGTCCCGGCGCCCCGCCGGACCGGCTGTCTGCGTAGGCGCCGCTTGCGGGGTCGCGGGCATAGGTCCCCGCTCCTGCGTGGACGGGTCGCGCTCCATAGGCCGCCGTCCAGGAAGTGGCAGCAGCGTGCGCGGTCGGCGTGCGCCGTGGAGCGCCGGCCCAATGGCCGCGGGTCACCTGGTCAGCTCGTGCCGCCGTGCTGGTGTCGTATTCCGCTCGCCGCGACGGGCTCGAGAGGATCTCCCAGGCCTGGTTGACGCGTTTCATGTCCTCGCTCGCATGGGCATCGGCATGCACGTCCGGGTGATAGCGCTTGGCCAGCCGGCGATACGCCGTCCGCAGCTGGCTGGCGGTTGCCTCGCGGCCAACTCCCAGGGTCGCGTAGGGATCGGGGATTCGCTGGGTAGGCATTGGCCTCTCCGTCACATCGGTTTCGTTCGGTCACAGAGAACACCGATTTGGACGCCGCGATGTGACGTCGCGTGGCGACCTCGGTCTCCGTGCAACTTCAGCTCCTCGCCTAGCTCCGAACTTAGGACGATCAGGCTGAAGAGTCTCATCGACGCATGGACGACGAGTGGTGCGCGATGAAATCCAGCACGATCTCATTGAAGACGGTCGGCGCCTGGTGGCTTACGAAGTGAGTGACCGACGGGACGATCACTGCCCGAGCGTCCGGGATGCCATCCGCCACGCGCGCGACGATGCGTCGGGAATATGGCATGCCATATTCCGTTCCGATGACGAGCGTGGGCGTGGTGATCGCGCCGAGCGCGCCGTACGTCAGATCCGGCCCCCTGGGTGGGGAGCGCCTCGCGCCGAAGTTCGCCAGCCACATCTCACGAAACTGGCCCGGCTGACGGGCAAAGGTGCCGGGGCCTTGATTGTTCACGAGCTCGAACCACTTCTCGGCGTGGAGCGCAGGGTCGGCGCCGTAGAGCTCACGTAAGCGATGGGTCGCGGATTTCCACGCGCGCTGTACGTCGTGGTCGACGCCGTCGTCAGTGAGAACCGATGGGGCGTTGGGCTCGATGATGGTGAGGCTCCGAAACAGCGCAGGCGCCCGGATCGCGGCGTTGAGTGC
>DASVEH010000283.1:0-3933 GCA_036380655.1 Candidatus Limnocylindria bacterium
GCGATCGTCTCGGTCCTCTTCGGCCTGCGCGTGCGCGACATCGACTGCGCCATGAAGCTGTTCCGGCGCCAGGTGTTCGACGGGCTGCCGCTCGAGACCGATTCACCCTTCCTGTCGGCCGAGCTCCTCATCAAGCTCCGCGCCCGCGGCGCTCGCATCGCGCAGGTCGGAGTCAACCACTATCCGCGCGCCGCCGGCACGAACACCGGCGCCTCGTTCCGCAAGATCCTGCGCACCTTCCGAGACATCGGCCTGCTGCGATGGGCGCTCTGGACGCGG
Organism: Candidatus Limnocylindria bacterium; assembly: GCA_036380655.1. Lineage (GTDB taxonomy): Bacteria > Chloroflexota > Limnocylindria > QHBO01 > QHBO01 > JACDBZ01. The sequence continues at coordinate 280 of DASVEH010000283.1, forward strand.
CGCTCCGAGGTGCTCGGCGAGTCGCGCGCCGGCTGATCGGGAGCCTCTCAGCTCTCCTCGGCGGGTGGCCCCTTCTCGCCCGAGAGGTCGACGTCGAGGGAGTTGACGAACTCGCGGAAGACCGCCAGGCGCTCCTCCTCCTCGGCAGTGCCCTCCTCGGCGCTGTCCGGCTCGACGCCCGCTTCGTCCAGGACACGCTCGTCCACGTAGATCGGCGAGCCGGTGCGCACGGCGACGGCGATCGCATCCGAGGTGCGCGAGTCGACCTCGCTCTCGTCGCCGTTCGAGCTCTCGACGTAGAGCCTGGCGTGGAAGGTCCCGTCGATGACGTGGGTGACGACCACCCGGCTGACGCTGGCGCCGAGCGACACGAGCAGGCTGACGACCAGGTCGTGGGTGAGCGGGCGTTCCGCGGAAAGCCCCTGGAGGCGCATGGCGATGGCATTCGCCTCGGATGGCCCGATCCAGATCGGGAGGTATCGGTCCCGTTCGGACTGCTTCAGGATGACCACGTGCTGGCTCGAGAGCATGTGCACCCGCACGCTCTCGACCACCATCTCGATGAGCCGAACCCGGCCGAACGGCTGTTCCGCCATGGACCGATTCTAGCGCCGGCTACTCCAGGACGAGCCGGAGGACGCCGTCGGCGGTGAGGAGGAAGGCCACCGGCGGGCCATCGCTGACCGAGGTGACGGAGAGGCCGCGCAGGTCGGCGAGGGCGGTGGAGGACGGGCCGTCCGTGGGGGCCAGCCACTGCCGCACGAAGGCGCCGTCGGCACGCTGGAAGGCGATGATCCGGTCGTTCGCCCCGTCGTACACGTAGAGGAAGTCGCGGTCGCCCACCGTCGCCCCATCCAGGAGCCGGTAGTCGAGGTCGGGGCGCAGGTCGGCGTCGGGCGGACGATCGAGCGAGTAGTCGGCCTGATCGCGAGGGGAGCCGAAGTCGATGCGTGTGACCGTGTCGGCGTGAAGGAGCCAGGCGTTGACGTCGACGCGCAGGTCGCGGGCATCGCGCGGGTCGAGATCCGGGTCGGCGGTCAGGAACGGCTCGGGCGGCTCGGGATAGGTCACCGGGATCACGGCCGGCGGGGTCCAGCGTCCGATCGCGCCGGTGGCGCCGTCCACGGCGTAGAGGGTGAAGATCTCGAGCGGTGGCCGGTGCTGGAGGGCGCCGATCAGGGTCGTCTCCGAGCTGATCTCTTCCGCCCCGGCCAGGGGCATCCGGCGTGGGATCCGCTCCGCGAGGTCGATGCGCCATGCCGTCCGCTGGCGGTCGAGCACCACCACGTCGGTAGCGGCGGTCGCGATCAGCCAGGGGTCGCCGGGCACGTCACCGCTCTCCAGGGCCCGTCCTGCCCGATAGATGACGGCCACGCTGCCGTCGGCCGGATCGGTGCGCAGGACCCGCCCGCGGCCCGCGTCGAGGATCCAGAGGGAGCCGTCGCTTGCCGCCACCATGTCAACCGCATCGATGTCGTCCAGCCTGGCGCCGAGGTCCACCACCGGCGGCCCGGGCGTGACGCGAGCCACCCCGTAGAGCGCGTCGAGCCGGCGGTCGATGCGGCGCAGCAGCGGCGCCAGCTCCGCGTCGTCGACCCCCACGCTCGAGGCGCGAGCGACGGCGGCATGGGCGTCCGCCAGCAGCTCGACCGCGCGCTCCGGGTTCCGGTCAACGAGGTCGGCTCCCTCGATCCGCTCCTCCACGCCGGCGAGAAGCTCGACCGCCTCGGCGATCGACTCGCGCGCGACGCTGGCTCGTGGGATGGCGTCGGTGGGCCGGGCGGAGGGCAGCCCCGCGACGGTCGATCCGACCGCCAGGATGCCGGCCACCACGACCATGCCGGCCAGCCCCAACCGGCGTCGACGTCCCTGCTCCCGCTCGGCGGTGCGCGGGATGCTGCGCGGGTACTCCGGCCGGCGGCGCGGGACGAAGGCCAGGATCCAGCTGATCAGGGTCAGCAGGCCGCGGCCGAACGCCGACTTCGCGCCCTCGGCCGCATCGCCTGCCCGGTGCAGGCCGCGACCGATGGCGTCGGCCAGCGGCACGGGGCTCTGGTCGGGCAGCCCGGCGAACGGCTCCGCCGGGCGAACCGGCTCGAGGTGGTGGGTGGTGACCGTCGACGCGAGCTCGGTCACCTCGACGGCCAGGATGCCGTCCGAACCCGATCCGCCGCGAATGGCGAACACCTGCTGGAGGTGTTCGACCGCCTGGGACGGACGCATGGTCGCCAGCGAGCTCTTCAGTTCGTCCACCCCGACGGTGTGCGCGAAGTGCCGGCTGACGAGGGCGATCCGGTCCTCTGCCACGATGGCGCCCTGCCAGGTGTAGGGCTCGATCTCGAGTGCCTCCCCGAGCGATGCGGCGACTCGCCGGCGACGAACGCGCGGGTCCTCCTCGGTCACCGCCGGAGGCGGCGGCACTTCGTACATGCGCCCGTCGCGGACGATGACGGCGCTGGCCGGCCCGAGCTTGGCCGCGTGCGCCTCGCGGCCGCGCACCACCACCGCCACGATGCTGACCCCGGATCGACGCGGGATGCCAAGCCGCTTGCGGCCGTGATAGAGGCGCCGATTGGCGCCGGCAAGAGCCCGAGCCAGCGAGACGGTGACGCCGGCGGAGAGGTCGTAGTAGTAATCGCGCTCGATGGCGTCGAGCGCCTCGCGGGCCGCTCTCGACAGCGACGGAGTGCCACCGGTGAGCTGCGCCAGCAGGAAGAGGCTCCCCTTCGTCCGGGCAAGCGCCCCGACGGCCGGCTCGTGGAAGGCCACCAGGTCGAACGCGTCGGCCGGCCGCTCCTCGACGGAGGGGACGCCGATCCTGGTTGCGAGGCGGTTGCTCATGGCGGCCCGGGTGCTCGTGGTTGGGGTGCTGGGGGCGATTATAGGGTCGGGTCAGCTCCAGCCCGACCCACCGATACGGCCATCCCGATCAGCACGATGGTCGCCCCCGGCCGCCCCCTCATGCGCTCGTTGACGGCCCACACGAGCGCGTCGCGCCGGAGGCTGAGCTCCTGCGCGAGCATCGGGTCCGAGGCCTCGACGTGGGCCGTGCCGCCCGTCACGCGTCGCACCCGGCTCGTGAGCGGGCCGCGCTCGAGGCGTGCCTCGCCGACGACCTCGGTCCATGCCAGGCGCACCTGCGCCAGGGCAAGCTGCTCCGCGGCACCGGGCCCCATGCTGGCCGCCAGCGCGCGCTGGACTGCGGCGCCTGCAGCCTCGCGCCCGCTCATGCCTCGCGCTCCAGGTTCCCCGCCTGGATGCGCCAGACGGCGGCCTCCCGGCGCCTGGCGGCGTCAAGCGTGCCTGGGTCGGCGGTGGTAACGATCACCTGCCCGCGGCCGGCAAGCAGGTCGGAGAGGCGTGCCGCCCGGTCCGGATCCAGCTCGCTGAACACATCGTCGAGCAGGACCACCGGCCGTGGACCGTCCACGCCCAGCAGGTCGGTCTCGGCCAGCTTCATGGCGAGGATGATCGTCCGCTGCTGCCCGCGGCTGGCGTGGCTCGCTACGTCCCGACCCCCGAGCTCGGCGCGCAGGTCGTCACGCTGCGGACCGACCAGGCTCACCCCGTTCCACGCCTCCTTCTGCCGGACCTCGGCGATGCGGCGCCGATAGGCGGCCGCCAGCTCCGCGTCGGCCGGCAGCCGCTCCGCCG
>DASVEH010000284.1:0-2191 GCA_036380655.1 Candidatus Limnocylindria bacterium
CGACGACGGCCTGATCGATCGCGCGATCACGCGGGAGAACGTCCGCCTGCTCTATGGGATGTGTCGGACGTTCGGCTGGCTCTCGCAGGTATATGACAAGTCGCTGATGCTCTGGACGGGCGCTAACGCCTGGAGCCTCAAGAAGCACGGCGGGCTGGCCGAGGCCCGCCTGAATCTGGACATCGTCCACGACGCGACGCGCCAGGCGGGAGGACAGATCGGCATGCTGATGGCCTGGGGTTGGAACATTCGGTTCCAGGGTGTCTACGACGACGAGGGCAACTTCGCGGCCGACAAGGAGTCGATGATCGCCGGAGTCTCGCAGCTGCTGGCGGCCCGCCGTGAGCGGCTCTCGATTCCCTCGGCCGGCCGCCCGGACCGGGTTTACCACGTGCCGACCGCCCCGTTGCTGGCAGCAATCGGCGAGAAGCGCTTCGATCACCTGGCTGAGGGGATCGTAAATCTGAGCCGGATCGACTTCGCGACCGAGAACGCCGTCTACCTTACGGACGGACGGGCGCTGGACGAGGCGCGGCAGCTGGGAATCCCGGTCACGACGCTCTGACGACGAGGAGCCAGGAGCCAGGAGGAAGCATCCCGGTTTCTGCACCGCGCGCCCGTTCGGTTCTTCCCGTCCTCTATGTCGTCGCGACGAGGAACAGGTAGTCGCCGTCGGCGTGCTCCGAGGCGCGCAGGATGTCCGCAAACCGCCCTGATGTGAGGTCGGCGCTGAGGCGGGAACAACCGCGCTCAATCTCGGCGGGATCTGCCAGGTTGGCGAAGGTGGAGATGCCAGCCCGCACCCGAGAATCCAGGTACAGCTCTGGGCGATATTTGCCGGCGTAGAGGAACAGATCCTGAAGCTCCGGTGTGACCGACCACGGCTCACGGACGACGCGTGTAAAGCCGGCCCTGTCGAGCAGCGTGAGGGTCTGGTCCAGCGGCGGCATCTGACGGATCGCCTGCTCCATGGCATCTGGGAAGTAGTCGACGAGCCAGTAGCGGCGCATCTGCGCGCGGTCGGCCGTGAAGCAGACGAGCCGACCGCCGTCGTGGCTGCCGTCAAGCACCCGGGCGATCTCGCGGAAGGCCCGCTCAGGCTGGCGGAGGTGGTGGAGCGCCATCGTGCAGACGGCAGCCTGGAACGACGCATCGGCGTAGGGCAGGGCCGCCGCGTCGCCGTTGACCCAGGGCACAGCCATGGACTTGGTGCGGGCCGACCTGAGCATCTGGCGTGAGACGTCCACGCCGACTGCCTGGAGCCCCGCCTCAGCAAGGGCCGTCGTGTAGTTGCCGGTCCCGCAGGCGACGTCGAGGCACCAGCTCCCTGCCGGGACCGCCAGCAAGTCGAGCAGCCGCCTGACGATACCAGGGTCGGCGCTGCGGGTCGTGTCGTAGCCAACGCCGATCTGATCGTAGAGCGTCATCCGCCGGTCACCGCCTGGAGAATGGTCAGGAATTCGCGCGGATCACGTCTGGGACCTGGCCGCACGCTCACGCCGCATCTCCTCGCGGACCTCCGCGAGGGCCAGCAGGCCGAGGAGCCTTGCATCCAGGTGCCAGATCGGCCACTGTCGCGGCACGTGTAGTCAGCGAGGGGCGGGGGCCAGGGTGGGCCAGCGCGGCGGGTTGGCCTGGTAGGCCGCGAAGCTCTGCATGCTGCGATCTCGGTCCGACACCAGCGGATCGGAGATTGGCCAGGGGACCGCCAGGTCCGGATCGTCCCAGGCGATGCCACCCTCGCCACGTGGGTCATACGATGCGTCAACCTTGTACAGCAGATCGGTCGGATCGTCGCCGAGGACGCAGTAGCCGTGCGCGAAGCCCGCCGGGATCCAGAGCAGCCGGCCATTTAGGTCACTCAACTCAGCACTGACGTTCTGCCCGAACGTCGGCGAGCCCGGACGGACATCGACGGCAACGTCCCAGATCCGGCCGCGGGTCACCCCGACGAGCTTGCCCTGGGCCGGGGTGTGCTGATAGTGCAGACCTCGCAGGACACCCGGCCTGGAGCGGGAATGATTGTCTTGTACGAACTCGGTGGGCAAGCCCAGCGCACGGAAGCGCTCGGCCTGGAAGCGCTCGACGAAGAAGCCGCGCGCATCCCCATGTACAACCAGCTCGATCAGCAGCACGCCTTCGATATCCAGGCGGGTGACCTTCATTTGCCTCTATGCCCTCACAGCGAATC
>DASVEH010000285.1:0-14519 GCA_036380655.1 Candidatus Limnocylindria bacterium
CTGCGCATGCCCGATGCGGCGCGCCGCCACGCGGCGCTCGCGGAGCGGGGGATCGTGGCCGGCTACGTGCTCGAGCGTGACGACCCGAACCTGCGGGACACGCTGCTGCTTGCGACCACGGAGCTGACCGGGGATCCGGACATCGAGCGCCTGGTTGCCGCTCTGGAGGAGATCCGATGAGCGTGGCCGAGGCTCCGCCCTCCGACGCCTCCGGCCGCGGAGCCGCCTTCTCGGGTGCCACCGGGGGCGACGAGCTGGCGATCGTCGAGCCGCTCATCTTCGATCGGTCGCGTGCCGAGCGGCGTGGGGTGCGGTTCCCGGCGGCGAGCGACCTGGCGCGCGAGCGCGGCGCCGGGCAGCCGGAGCTGCCCGCATCGGTCCTGCGCCAGCAGGCTCCACGACTGCCGGAGGTCACCGAGCTCGACCTCCTGCGGCATTTCAACCGTCTGGCGCACCTCAACCAGGCGATCGACCTCAACTTCTACCCGCTCGGCTCGTGCACGATGAAGTACAACCCGAAGGTCAACGAGTGGGCCGCACGGCTGCCCGCCCTGGCCGAGTCGCATCCGCTCGATCCCGAGGCGCTCAGCCAGGGCAGCCTCGAGCTGATGTGGCTGCTCGGAGAGCTGCTCAAGGAGATCAGCGGCTTCCCGGCGATCAGCCTGCAGCCGGCCGCCGGCGCCCACGGCGAGCTCACCGGCATGCTCATGACCCGCGCCTACCACCGCGCCAACGGCGAGGCGGAGCGGCGCACGAAGGTGCTCGTGCCCGACTCGGCCCATGGCACGAACCCGGCGACCGCAGCCATGGTCGGCTACCAGACGGTCACCATCCGCTCCAACGAGCGCGGCGGGATCGATCTCGAGGCACTGCGCGCGGCCCTCGGCCCCGACGTGGCGGCGCTCATGATCACGAACCCGTCGACGCTCGGCATCTTCGAGGACCAGATCGACCAGGTCATCGCTGCGGTGCGGGAGGCAGGCGCCATCTCGTACATGGATGGCGCCAACCTGAACGCCATCCTCGGCCGCTTCCGCCCCGGCGAGGCGGGCTTCGACGTCATGCACTTCAACCTGCACAAGACGTTCAGCACGCCGCACGGGGGTGGTGGCCCGGGCGCCGGGCCGGTGGGGGTGAGCGATCGCCTCGAGCCGTTCCTTCCCCGGCCGATTCCGACGCTGGTGGCGGGTGACGCCGGCGAGGTCCGCGCCAACGCCTGGACCGGCCGCTCCACGCCGGGCGCGCGCTTTGCGCTCGACGACGACCGACCGCACTCGATCGGCAAGGTGCGCTCGCTGTACGGCAACTTCGGCATGTTCGTGCGCGCCTATACCTACATCCGCTCGAACGGCGACGCCGGCCTGCGCACAATCAGCGAGGATGCGGTGCTCGCGGCGAACTACCTGCGCGTCAAGCTCCACGACGTCTACGACCTGCCGTACGACCGCCTCAGCAAGCACGAGGTCGTGTTCAGCGGCCGCCGCCAGAAGCGGGACCACGGCGTGACGACGCTCGACATCGCCAAGGCGATCCTCGACCACGGCATCCATCCGCCGACGATCTACTTCCCGCTCATCGTGGAAGAGGCGCTCATGGTCGAGCCGACCGAGACGGAGAGCCTCGAGACGCTCGATCACTTCATCGGCGTCATGCGCGAGATCGCAGAGCTCGCGGCGACGGACCCCGCTGCGGTGAAGCGCGCCCCGATCACGACGCCGGTCGGTCGCCTCGACGAGGCCGCCGCCGCCCGCCGCCCGGACCTGCGGCACACCTTTCCCGGCGAGCCCGATGTGGCCGCTCCGGCATCGGCGCCCGAGCCGCGCGAGGCTCCGACCGCATGAGCGCGCCCGCGTGGGCCTGAACCAATCTGGACGGCCCGGCGTACTATGAGAAACCCCATCGGCGATCGAGCGGACCAGATGACCGTGGAAGCGAGACAGCCGGAGAACCTTGTCGAGCGCATGCAGAGCGGAGACCTCGACGCGTTCGAGGAGTTCTTCACCACGTTCAAGCGCCCCGTGTATGCGACGGCGCTGGCGATCACGCGCGATCCGTTCTTGGCCGAGGAGGTCCTGCAGGACTGCTTCGTGAAGGCATATCGCGTTCGCGAGCGACTCGACCCGGCCCGCTCACCGCTTCCCTGGCTCCAGCGAGTGACGATCAACCTGTGCTACAGCCGGGTGAGCCGTCGAAAGTCGCTTGCCGAGCCGATCACCAGCCTGATCACGAACCTGGTGGTCGACCTCGCCGCCAGGCCCGACCAGGTCGTGGAGTCCCGCGAGGTGCTCGAGGTCCTGCAGCGGGGAATCGACGCGCTGCCGCCGAAGCAGCAGACGGCGATCATCCTCTACTACCTCCACGGCTACTCGCTGGCAGAGTCCGCCGAGATCGCCGACTGCAACGTCGGCACCATGAAGTCGCGGCTCCACTACGCGTTGAAGGCGCTCCGCGTGCGCCTGCCGGTCGAGCGGCGGCTCCCGGTCGGCGGCACCCCCGCCGCCGTGCGGGTGACCACCCGATGAGCTGCCGTCGCATCTGCCGCGAGCTCCTGTGGCTGGCCCGCTTCGGCGAGTTCGGGCCCAGCTCGGCCCCGCACCTGAACCACCTCGCCGACTGTGGCCACTGCCGCGACGAGGTCGGCTTCGACCGAGCCATGGTGCAGCAGCTGCGCATCGCGCTGGCCCAGCGCATCGCGAACGCCGATCCCTCGCCGGCGGCGTGGAGCGGGATCCTCGAGCGTGCCCAGGCACCGGAGCGGAGCCTCCGCGGCCTCCTCCGGGACCAGGCGGCCGCGATGGCGGCGCGCCTGCGGACTGCGACGGCAATCTCCGCCATCGCGCTCGCCGGCATCATCGCCACCTCGACGAACGTGACCATCACGCACCCCGAGGCGGGCTCGGCCGAGACGGAGGTGGTGCGAAACGCCGCCGGCGAGCAGTTCGAGCGCCAGGCCCTCATCCCGCGACCGCGCGAGATTCCCTCGCGCGTGCCGGTCATCTACGTGCCGGCCTCGGCACCCTCGGACCCGGAGAGGGCGTTCCTGGTGAGCGCCTCGATGACCAGCGTGCCGGCGGCGCCCGCCGAGACGGTGGTCGAGGCCGTGCCGGAGCCGGAAGATTCTGTGATCCGGTCGAGTGTCTCGCTCGGTGGGGCGTCCAGCCAGTTGACCCCGCTCGACCCGTCCGGGGTCGAGGCGCAGGAACCTCAAGCCGAGGAAGACGCCGCCGAGGCGGCGACCGGAGAGCCCTTCTAACCGATGCAGGAGTATGCGAGACTATCGAGCCCCTGACTCGGAACGCACGTCAGGTGCTGTGCCCGTCGATGACCGGAGGCGGTGGCCGTCATCAGGAGCGGATGAACAAACACCGCAGCGTTGATCTCACACATCGTGGAGGAGAGTGGATGCGAACCTGGAGATGGGTCTCCGTCCTCGCCGTGCTCGTGCTCGTGCTCGCTGCCTGTGGGCAGCAGCCGGCCGCGAGTCCGGACGAGGAGCCGACGGCCAGCGAGGGCGCGGAGCCTTCGGATGGCGCCGAGCCGTCGGAGGGCGCCAGCGAGCTGTTGGCCTACCCGACCGATGGTCCCGCCGAGTGCGGTGCCGACAACAATCCGAGCAACATCAGCGAGATTCGGGCCGAGGACGAGCACACGGTCGTCTTCACGCTCTGCGCCGCTGACGTGGCGTTCCTGCCGAAGATCGCCTTCTCGGCGTTCGGCATCGACGACACCGCCTGGCTCGAGCAGTACGGGGCCGACGGCTCGATCATCGAGAACGTCAATGGCACCGGCCCGTACCAGCTGGAGGCCTGGAACCGCGGCAGCGATATCACGCTCACCGCGTTCGATGGCTACTGGGGTGATGCTGCCCTGAGCCCGACGGCCATCTTCCGCTGGAGCACCGAGGCCGCGCAGCGGCTCGTCGAGCTTCAGTCGGGCTCCGTCGACGGGATCGACAATCCCGGCCCGGACGAGTTCGAGACGATCCAGGGTGACTCGAACCTGGCGCTCTACGAGCGCGAGGGTCTGAACACCCTCTACTTCGGGTTCAACAACAACCCGCAGATCGAAGGGTTCGACAACAGCGCGAACCCGTTCGCGAACGAGCAGGTGCGCCAGGCGCTGGCCATGGGCATCGATCGCGAGCAGATCCTGAACGACTTCTACCCGCCCGGGTCCGAGGTCGCCAGCCACTTCACGCCGTGCGCGATCCCGTTCGGCTGCGAGGGCGAGGAGTGGTACGAGTTCGACCGTGAGGCCGCCATCGAGATGCTGGCCGATGCCGGCTATCCGGACGGCTTCGAGACCACCATCCACTACCGTCCGGCGGTCCGTGGGTATCTGCCCGCTCCGCCGCAGGTCGCCGCGGCACTCCAAGCCCAGCTCGCCGAGATGGGCATCACCGCAACCATCGACGAGCAGGACGACACGGCCTACCTCGACAACGCCGATGCCGGCCTGCTTGACGGCATCCACCTGCTCGGTTGGGGCGCCGATTATCCGGATCCGACGAACTTCCTCGATTACCACTTCGGGGCAGGGGCATCGGCCCAGTTCGGCGACACGTTCGACGACATCACCGGCCCGTTGGCCGAAGGTGCGTCGAGCATCGAGGACGCCGATCGCGCGGCAGCCTACGAGGCCGCCAACAACGCGATCCGCGAGCACGTGCCGATGGTCCCCATCGTGCACGGCGGGTCGGCCGTCGCCTTCCAGGCGTCGAACGATGGGGCGCATTCGTCGCCGTTGAGCAACGAGAGTCTGGCGGTCATCAGCCCCGGCGATGACGACCAGCTGGTGTTCATGCAGAACGCCGAGCCCGGTGGCATCTACTGCGCCGATGAGACCGACGGAGAGGCGCTGCGCGTCTGCGAGCAGGTCAAGGAGGCGCTGTACGCCTACGAGATCGGTGGAACCGAAGCGGTCCCGGCGCTTGCCGAGGAGTGCGCACCGAATGACGATCTCACCGAGTGGACCTGCACGCTCCGCGAGGGCGTGACCTTCCACGACGGATCGGCCTTCGATGCGAACGACGTGGTCCTGAGCTACGCCGTCCAGTGGGATGCGGAGCACCCGCTGCACGTCGGACGCGATGGAAGCTTCACCTACTTCTCGGCCCTGTGGGGTGGGTTCCTGAACCCGCCTCCGGCGGAGTAGGTTTCGCACCTCGCGAACGCGCTAAGGTTGGGGCGCCGCCGGTGGCGGCGCCCCAACGCCTGCCCAGCACGGAGAAACTCGGCCGTCCATGATCGCCTTCATAGGCCGTCGTCTGCTGCTGACGCTGCCGGTGCTCTTCGGCATCATCCTCCTCGTCTTCACGATGACCCGGCTGCTGCCCGGCGACCCGTGCATCGCTGCGCTCCAGGAGCGCGCGACGCCGGCGCTGTGCGCGGCATTCAACCAGCGCTTCGGGCTGAACGACCCGATCCCTGTCCAGTTCGTCCGCTACGTCGGCGACCTCGCCTCGGGCAACCTCGGCCGGTCGATCCAGCAGGGCCGTGACGTCGCCGACATCCTCGTCGAGCGACTGCCGGTCACGCTCGAGCTGACCCTCTTCGCGCTGACGTTCGCGACGGTCGTGGGGATCACCCTCGGCCGGCTCGCAGCCCGTCGGCGCAACTCGCCGGCCGATGTCGCGACGATGATCGTGGCGAACCTCGGCGTTTCGATCCCGGTCTTCGTCCTCGGGCTGCTGCTGGCCTATTTCTTCGCCGTCACCCTGCGGGGGTCGCCCTTCGCGCTGCCGCCGTCTGGCCTGCTGAGCGCCGGTATCCAGCACCGGGATCTCGCAATCGTCTGGGGTGCCGAGGATCTGACCGGCTTTCCGAGGGCGGTCCTCGACTTCATGTCGAACATGACGATCATCAGCTCGCTGATCAGCGGCCAGTGGGAGGCGCTCGTTGACGGTCTGCGCCACCTGATCCTGCCGATGCTCGCCCTCGGGACGATTCCGATGGCGATCATCGCGCGCATGACACGCTCGAGCATGCTCGACGTGCTCGGCCTCGACTACATCCGTACGGCTCGCGCCAAGGGAGCGTCCGAGCGGCTCGTCAACCAGCGGCATGCCTTCCGCAACGCTCTGCTGCCGGTGGTCACGGTCATCGGCCTGTCGCTTGGCGCCCTCCTGTCCGGCGCGGTCCTGACCGAGACGATCTTTCTCCTGCCCGGGGTCGGCTCTGCGCTGTTCGAGGCGATTCGCAGCCGCGACTACATCGTCGTCCAGGCATTCACCCTGATCACCGCACTCGTGTACGTGACGGTCAACCTGATCGTCGATCTGTCGTACGCGTACCTCGACCCACGGATCCGGCTCCGATGACCGCCGATGCGCGGGTAATCGAGCACGCCGAAGCTCGAGCCCCGTCGAGCCTGTGGCGTGACACGCTCGGCTCGATCCTCCGCCAGCGGTCCGCTGTCGCCGGCCTCATTCTCATTGCAGTCATCGCGCTCGGGGCACTGCTGGCCGACGTCCTCACGCCGTACGGGCCGGCGCAGCAGCTCACCTCGATGGATGGCGCCGCGCGGCTCGGCGCTCCCTGCGTCCACCTGCTCGGGTGTCCGTCCGACCAGCCGCAGTTCATCATGGGACTCGACGAGAACTCCCGTGACGTGTTCAGCCGCGTCCTGCACGGCGCGCGCCTGTCGCTCGTCATCGGGATGGCGACGGTGAGCCTGGCGATCGTCGTCGGGACGCTCATCGGCGCCTTCGCCGGCTACATGGGCGGCTGGGTGGACAACGTCGTCATGCGCATCATGGACGTCATCCTCGCCTTTCCGGCCCTCGTCCTCGTCATCTTCCTGGCCACGAGCCTTGATGCGCTCGATATCCCGGTCCTGACGGATCGGTTGATTGTCGCCATGCTCGCGATTGGCACGGTCGCCATCCCGATCTACGCGCGCGTCATGCGCGCATCGGTGCTCTCCATCCGGGAGCGCGAATTCGTGGTCGCCTCCCGCGCCCTCGGCGAGTCGCAGGCAGGAATCCTGTTGCGGCGCGTGGTGCCCAATGCGCTGACCCCCCTGATCGTGCAGGGGACTCTCGGCATCGCGACTGCGATCCTCGAGGTGGCGGCGCTGTCGTTCGTGGGCCTCGGCGCGCAACCCCCGGCGGCGGAGTGGGGGTCGATGATCGGGGCCGTGCGCAACCTGGTGTTCAGCGCCCCTCACCTCATCATCTTCCCGGGCGCCGCGCTGAGCATCTCGGTCCTCGCCTTCAACCTGCTGGGTGACGGGATCCGCGACGCCCTCGATCCGAGGCTGAACCGATGACGATCGCCGAGGTTGCACCGCCGAGACGGCGACACGGCATGGTGGGGGACCGGCTCCTCGAGGTGCGGGGCCTTCAGACCAGCTTCCACACGACCGACGGCGTCGTGCGTGCGGTGACCGGCCTCGACTTCCACGTCAACCGCGGAGAAGTGATGGGCCTCGTCGGCGAGTCCGGCTGCGGAAAGAGCGTCACGAGCCTGTCGATTCTGCGCCTCATTGCGCCGCCGGGTCGGATCGAGGCGGGCGAGGTCCTGTTCGACGGGCAGGACCTGCTGAAGGTCCGGGAGCGCGACATGCGCCACCTGCGGGGCGATCGGATCAGCATGATCTTCCAGCAGCCGACGAGCAGCCTGAACCCGGTGTACGACGTCGGGATGCAGATTGGCGAGGTCATGGAGCTGCATCGGGCCATGAAGCGCCGCGACGCACGGCGACGGGCCGAGGAGCTGCTGGCGATGGTCGGCATCCCTGATCCGAAGCGGCGGATCGAGGCGTTTCCGCACGAGCTGTCGGGCGGGATGGCGCAGCGCGTCATGATCGCGATGGCGCTGGCCCTCGAGCCGGAGCTCCTCATCGCCGACGAGCCGACCACAGCGCTGGACGTCACCATCCAGGCGCAGATCCTGGACCTCATGCGCACCCTCCAGCGCGAGACGAACACGGCCATGATCCTCATCACCCACGACCTCGGCGTCGTCGCCGAGATGTGCGACCGGGTGGCGGTCATGTACGCCGGCGAGATCGTCGAGCAGACCTCGGTCACCAACCTGTTCGAGGATCCCAAGCATCCCTACACGCGCGGGCTCATCGGATCGGTGCCGGTCCTCGGCGACGTGCGCGAGAGCCTGACCACGATCCCGGGCAGCGTCCCGAACCTGATCGAGCTGCCGGCCGCCTGCCGCTTCGCCCCGCGCTGCACGACCCGGGTCGACCTGTCGGTCGCCGAGTCCGAGTCGGTCCACCCGGAGCTGCTGCCCGTCGCGGACGACCACGCCGTGCGCTGCTGGGTCTACCACGATCCCGAGGGCCGGCCGCGACCCGTGCGGCAGCGCCTCGAGGCACCCGACCGATGACCGTCGACGCCGGCCCGAACGGCCGTCCGCTCGTCGAGGTCGAGGGTCTGAGCCAGTTCTTCCCGCTCGCCGGCGGGGTGCTCCAGCGCCGCATCGGCGACGTGAAGGCCGTCGACGACGTCAGCTTCACCATCAAGCAGGGGGAAACGCTCGGCCTGGTCGGCGAGTCCGGCTGCGGCAAGACCACGGTCGGCCGCACCCTGCTGCGCCTGATCGATCCGACCGCCGGAAGGATCGTGTTCGACGGCACCGACATCACGCATCTCAACGGCCGCCAGCTGACACCGTTCCGGCGCCGCATGCAGATCATCTTCCAGGACCCGTTCGCCTCGCTTGATCCGCGTGCCCAGATCGGCAGCAGCATCGCCGAGGGCCTGCGCATCCATGGCCTCGGCTCCGCGAGCGAGCGACGGACACGCGTCCAGAAGATCATGGAGCTGGTCGGCCTGCAGCCCTACCAGGCCCGGCGATACCCGCACGAGTTCAGCGGCGGGCAGCGCCAGCGCATCGGGATCGCCCGCGCGCTCGTGCTCGAGCCGGATCTCGTCGTCTGCGACGAGCCGGTCAGCGCCCTTGACGTCAGCATCCAGGCACAGGTGCTCAACCTGTTGCGCGGGCTCCAGCAGGAGCTCGGACTGACGTACCTGTTCGTGGCGCACAACATGGGCGTGGTCGAGCACATCAGCGACCGAGTGGCGGTCATGTACCTCGGCGGGATCGCCGAGCTCGCCGACTCGACCGACATCTATCGGACGCCGCTTCACCCGTACACGATCGCGCTCCTCTCCGCCGTTCCGCCCGCCTCGCCACGAGACCGCGACCGGCGGCACCGGATCATCCTGCTGGGGGACGTGCCGTCGCCCGTGAATCCGCCCTCGGGCTGCCGCTTCCACACGCGCTGCTGGCTGCGGCGTCAGCTCGACAATCCGGAGCGCTGCGTGACCGAGCGGCCGGAGCTGCGGGAGCTCGAAGGCTTCGGCAGCCACCAGGTGGCCTGCCACTTCGCGGAGCAGCTCATTCCCGGCCCCGAGCGCGAGCGGCTCATCGGCGAGGCTGCCCGGACGTCATCGGCCTTCGACACCAGCGACGAAGAGGTGGCCGGCCCGGTGCTGGCGCCGCCTCCGGATACAGGTGGCCTGTTCGGCGGGCCGGGCGACGGCATCTCGAGCGAGGAGGGCCAGGGCCGGATCTGACCGGCTTCTGGCTGCGCTACGCTGCGCGCCATGCAGTACCGGATCGCGCTCGCGCAGCTCGCACCGCGCCTCGGCGACCTCGACGCCAACTACGAGCTCCTGGCCGATCGCGCACGTGCCGCCGCAACCGAGGGGGCGGCGCTGGTCGTGTTCCCGGAGCTCGCCTTCACCGGCTACCTGCTCCAGGACCTCGTGCCCGAGGTCGCGATGCGCCCCGACGACGATCGGCTGCGCTCGCTCTCCCGGGAGGCTCCGGAGATGCGGATGGCGGTCGGTTTCGTCGAGGAGACCGATGACCATCGCTTCGCGAACAGCGTTGCCCTCCTGCAGGGCGGCGAGCTGCTCGCCCTGCATCGGAAGGTGTACCTGCCGACCTATGGCCTCTTCGACGAGGGCCGCTTCACGCGACCCGGTGACCGGATCCGCACCTACGACGCCGGCGCGCCGATCGGCCGGATCGGGCTCAGCGTGTGCGAGGACTTCTGGCACGCGTCGCTTCCGATGGTGCAGGCGCAGGACGGAGCCGATCTCCTGGTGAACATCGCCGCCGGCCCGTCGCGGGCGCCCGGATCCGCAGCCGGCATGGCGGCGATCGCCGGCTGGCACAAGATGCAGGACACCTACGCACTCCTCGGGACGGTGGCCATCGCGTTCTGCAACCGCGTCGGCAACGAGGAGGGGCTCACCTTCTGGGGCGGCTCCCGCATCCTCGCCGCTGATGGCTCGACGGTCGTGGAGGCGCCGCTGTGGGAGGAGGCCCTCGTGGTCGGCGTTATCGACACCGACGACGTCCGCATGCAGCGCTACGGGCTGCCGCTGCTCGCCGACGAGCGCCTGGAGCTCGTGCGGCGCGAGCTGGACCGCATCATCGCCACGCGTGCCGATCTGCCGGTCCGCGCCGACGAGCCGGCATGAGCGAGGACGGCGCGCTGCCCCCATTGCCGGCGATCGAACCGGCGCAGGCGGTCGAGGTCATCGTCGGCTTCATCCGCTCCCAGATGGAGCAGACCGGCTTCCGGCGCATCGTGCTCGGCCTGTCGGGGGGCGTGGATTCGGCGACGGTCGCCTTCCTTGCCGCGCGCGCCGTCGGCGCCGACAACCTGCTGGCCATTCGCCTCCCGTATCGCACCTCCTCGGAGGCATCGGAGACCGATGCGCTGCGCGTGGTCGAGGCTCTCGGCTGCCGCACCGAGCGGGTCGAGATCACGGCGATGGTCGACCCGATGCTGGCCCTCATCGAGTCGCCGTCGCAGCCGGCGCCGGGCGACGCGCTCAACGTGCGGCGAGGGAACGTCATGGCCCGCCAGCGCATGATCGTCGTCTACGACCGCTCGGCCGCCTTCGCTGCCCTGGTGGCCGGCACAAGCAACAAGACCGAGGCGCTGCTCGGCTACGGCACCCTCCACGGGGACATGGCGGCGGCCTTCGCGCCGATCGGCGACCTCTACAAGACCCAGCTGCGTTCGGTGGCCGTCGAGCTCGGCGTCCCGCGTGAGATCCTCGACAAGCCGCCATCGGCCGATCTGTGGCCCGGCCAGACCGATGAGGACGAGCTCGGCCGCTCCTACGACCTCCTCGACCGCGCCCTCTTCGCCCTCGTCGATCGACGCTGGACGCTGGACCGATGCGTTGCGGCCGGCCTCGACCGCGATCTCGTCGAGTGGGTGGCCCGCCGCGTGGCGCAGATGGAGTTCAAGCGTCAGCAGCCCCCGGTCGCCAAGGTCTCGCTGCGCACGCCGGGGATCGACCACCTCTACCCGCGCCGCCGGCCGGGATCCCGCCGCGAGGCCTGAGGCGGTGCCGATTCCTTGGCGCGGCGCCGGGCTCGGCCTTCCTGTCCCCGTATTCGCCGGGCGACTGGTAGGGCATCAATCGGTGGCCGGCGACCAGCCGTGCCCCCTGAGCACGAATCGACGGGCTGCACGGCGACGCGACCTCCGAAACCGAGCCTAAGAGTTATCGGGTGCATACCTGATCTCGTGGCGGCGGGCTGGCGCGCTACCAGTCACCGCAGGCATATCCGCGGGTGTTTCGCCTTCGCGCGTCGCGAACGTCGCCCAATCACCGCCCGTAAGCCGGTGGTAACGGGCCGGTAATCGGCTCTCGTTACGCTCATTCCCGAGCGGCCGTCCTCGCCCCCGGTGCGCTGTTGATGGAAGGAGCCATCGGATGAACAAGGTGATGCTCGTCGGCCGTCTGACCCGGGATCCGGAGCTTCGGTCGCTGCCGTCGGGCAAGCACGTCGCCACCTTCTCGATCGCCACGAACGAGTACCGCGGCGGAAATGGGGAAAGGACCGAGTACCACCCCTGCGTGGCCTGGGACCGTCTTGCCGAGATCACGGGTCAGTTCCTGTCGAAGGGCCAGCTCGTCGACGTCGAGGGACGCCTCCAGACGCGGCAGTGGGACGACGACGCCGGCAAGCGGCACTGGAAGACAGAGGTCGTGGTCGCGTCCCTGGAGATGCTTAGCGGCCGCTCCAAGAAGGAATACGCCAAGGAGTCGCAGGCTCTGGAAGACGACCCCGACGGCGCACCTGCCGCCAACGGTGCCGCGGAGAACGACCTCGAGGCCGTTGTCGCCATGTGACCCAGCCGGGTGGCGGGGCTCATCCCCCGGTCCTGCCACCCGGCCTCCTCCTCAGTACCTGCCATGACCTCGGTCGTGGCGGCGGCCGGAACGTCCAGGCGGAGTGTCGCCGACTCGGCGTCCTCAATCGTTCGTGCCACCTGCGAAGTTGTAGATCTTCAGGGCGCGACGTAGGTCGCTGGCCGGCCATGCGGACGGCCGGGCCCTGGCTCATGCGGTGTTCGGGTTTTGCCCTCGGGGCGATACTTCATACCCAAACTACCGCATAAGGAGAGTCCCCATGCTTCGGGCGGGAACGTGCCTCGTTGTGCTCGCGCTTTCCGGGTGTGCGGGTGCGGCGTCCTCGACCGGGCCAGTCGGTACCGTCTCGGAGGCGGCGCCATCAGTGGCTCAATCCGTGGCTCCGTCGGACACGAGCGCCGCGATTGTCGGTGTGTGGGAGGGCGAACACGAATGCGAGGGCATCGCCGACGCGCTAGCCGAGGCCGGGTTCGAGGAAACGGTGGTCATCGAGAACATCGTCGGCAACGGGTTGCTGCCGGGCGTCGAGTCACCCGACGAGGTGACGGACGTGACTCAGCCGTGTCGGGACGCGACGACCCTCGAGCATTCGCATGAGTTCACGGCCGATGGTGAGTTTTTCTCCTACGACCAGGACGGCGAGGAGGTCGACTTCGGCAACTATGAGCTGGTTGACGAAGACACCCTGGTCATCGGCGCCCCGGACCGCCCCGACGTGACGTTCGACTTCACTATCGAAGGCGATCACCTGACCCTAGAGCCTCAGCTGCCGGCCGGTTGCCTAGAGTTCGAGTGCCAATGGGCGGTCATGGTCGCAATGCCGTGGAGCGGCATGGACCGCGTCGAAGGGTAAACTGGCGCGCAGGTTTGCTACAGTCGCTCCCCGGTTTGGCAAACTGCGACCTTCACGACCGCCATGGGCGCGACGAGCCAACGGACTTAGTGTAAGCCGCCAGGTAAGCGCAGCAAAGTAGCATCCGGCATCGGAGCCCGCCGCGAAGCCCGGCCATTACACGCCTCCTGAGCTAGGAGGGAGAATCGGTGTGTCGGGATAGCGGCGGCTTCGTGCTACGGTGGCATGGTCATTGCGTGTCCAGCGGTTACCAAATCGCTCGCCGGAGAGAATTGCCATGTTTGGACTCGGAATCGTCGGCGTAATCATCCTCGTCATCGTCGTCCTGTGGCTCCTCGGTATCATCGGCTGATGCGAGTCATCCCTTCTGTCGCGATGTAACGACCGCCGGTACGGAGCGCGATAGACGGCGGCGATGGTGACATCGGCCCCGCCGCCGCCTCTCCGCGGCTCCAAGCTTGAGCTGACCGAGCTGCACCGCCTGGCGCGTACCTTCGATGCCATCGGCGACGAGATCGGGGGAGCCCGATATCCGGCCGTCGCATTCGTGAATTGGCTGGCCGACGAATACGCCGCCACCGGTCGACGCCCACGTGAGCAGGCTGCGTAGTTACGGCGAACTGCGGTATTGACAACCTTCACGGCACGCACCAAGCGCATACCCAGTGCCTGGAAGGCCGGGCCTCGCTTGCGATCAGCGGTCACCGCTTCGGAATAGCCGCCACCGCCCGTCCCATGTGAACGCATCCCAGCCGCTCTCGGCAAAGACAACGCGTTCAATGAACGGCCACTCCTCGCCGAGCTCACGCTTTGCGCCTTCGACCGCTCGCTCGCATTCGGCGTCGCTCAGCGGGCCGCAGTCTATCGTGGGCGCAGTTGGCGCCTGACACCCGACCATCAAAGCCGCCGCTGCCGCTAGCACAGGCTGGATGAGCCTAGTCGTCACCCGGTCAGAGTAACGCCGCACGCCTGGTGCGCATTTTAAGCGCGGAAGAAGGCGGCACGGGTGTCGCAGTGGTCCTCCCCTAGTAGGGCAGACTGAGACCCTGACGACCTTCACGATTTCGACAACTCGCCGGGAAATGCACCCTCAGTCGGCCGCCGTCGCCTCGTCAGTCCGCCGCAACAGGAAGACGCCGACGATCAGCATGATCGAGCCCCAAACCAGGAAAGCGATGTCATAGAGCAATTCGTCGGGACCGGGTCGCACATGATGCACGCCCAGGATGTGGTGGTCGATGATGCCCTCCACCACGTTGAAGCCGCCCCACCCAGCGAGCAGCCCGCCCATCAGCCGGGACCAGCCGAGGGGGGCGCCGCCCCTGACCGCAGCCCAGAGTACAAACACGCCGACGGATGTGAAGATCCACGTGGAGGCGTGGAACAGACCATCGGCAAGGGTGTTGAGCTCAAGGTTGGCCAACGAGTCAGGCGGCGTATGGGCCGACAGCATGTGGTGCCACTGCAAGATTTGGTGTAACACGATGCCGTCGAAGAAGCCGCCGAGGCCCAGGCCCAGCA
>DASVEH010000286.1:0-6163 GCA_036380655.1 Candidatus Limnocylindria bacterium
AGCCGGAGGGCGGAGAGCGGCGTCATCGAAGATGGCTTGAGGACGACCGTGCACCCGGCGGCGATGGCCGGGCAGAGCTTCCAGATCGCCATCATGAGCGGGTAGTTCCAGGGAGCCACCTGCCCGACCACGCCGGCCGGCTCGCGGCGGATCATCGACGTATGGGTGCTGACGTACTCGCCGGCGGCCTTGCCCTCGACGATCCGCGCGGCGCCCGCGAAGAATCGGACGTTGTCGACCGTGAATTCGACGTCGAAGTCGGCGACGCCCTTCGGCTTCCCGACGTTCTGCGACTCGAGGCTGGAGAGGGTCTCGGTGTCGCCCTCGATGGCGTCTGCGAAGGCGTAGAGGGCCTTCGCCCGCTCCGCAGGCGTCGTCTGCGACCAGGATTCGAATGCCGCGCGCGCAGCGGCGACCGCCCGGTCCACGTCGGACGCGTCGCCCTTCGGGACCTGCGCGATCTCCTCCTCGGTGGCGGGATTGATGACGGCGGCGGTCTCGCCGCTCGTGGCATCGGCCCAGTCGCCGTCGATGAACATCTGGCGGCGGGGAGCGGTCAGGGTCATGGCTCGTTCGACCTCACGGTGCTGCAAGGGGGCGACAGGCTCGGGGCATCACGCACCGATACGGGCCGATTCTAGCCGCTTCGACGTCGGAATCCACAACGGCCCTCTACGTTCGCGCCGGAATCCGCGGCCGACGATGGCGGCGGATGCCGCCGCCGCGCCCGACGCTACTGGCGGACGGCCAGGAATCCTCCATCGGCAGCCCGCGCCATCACGAAGAGCAGGTCCGCGAGACGGTTCAGGTAGGGCACCACCACGGAGTGCGGCAGCCCACCAGCGTCCGCGACGGCGACCGCTCGACGCTCCGCTCGCCGAACCGTGGTGCGGGCCAGGTCGAGCGCCGCTCCCGTGCTCGACTCTCCGGGGAGGACGAACTCCTTCGGCTGCTCCACCAGCTCCTCGAGCTCATCGATCTCGCGCTCGAGAGCCGACACCATCGCCTCGGTCACCTTCGACACGCCGTCGGAGAGGCGCGCCCGGCGGTCGGGATGCGTCGCCAGCTCGGCACCGACCACGAACAGCTCGCGCTGGAGACGCAGGATCAGTTCGCCGAGCCGAACCTCCGTCCGGTCGGTGGCCGCTCCCAGGGATGCTCGCGCCAGGCCAAGCGCCGAGACCGCCTCGTCGGTGGTGCCGTAGGCATCCGTCCGCAGGTCCGCCTTGCTCACGCGGTCGCCGCCGAACAGGAGTCCGGTCGTGCCGGTGTCCCCCTTGCGGGTGTAGATCCTCACTGTGGGTACTGCCTCCCGCTCTGCCGGCCACCTGCGTGGCACCTTCCCTGCATGGTACGGGGGTGGTGAGTGCCCTGCAGCACGAGGACATCGCGGGAAAGCGGGTCCTCGTCGTCAACGACACCCAGGAGATCCTCGAGCTCTTCGACGACATCCTCTCCGGCCTCGGCCTTGAAGTCGTGTTGATGACCTACGCGCCGCGCGAGCTGGATCGGGTCCGAGAGGTCAAGCCGGACCTCGTCATCCTCGACCTCATCTTCGGCGAGCGCGAGGTGCTCGGCTGGCAGCTGCTCCAGAAGATCCGCATGGACCGCGCGCTCGAGACGCTGCCGGTGGTGGTATGCAGCGCGGCACTGGACCGAATCAACGAGCTCCAGGGCTACCTGACGGAGCAGAAGGTCGTCGTCGTCGTCAAGCCGTTCAACGTCGCGCAGCTTGAGGAGGCGGTGGTACGCGCCCTCCGGGCCGCTCAGGAGCTACCGACCGCCCGAGAGATCGGCAGCGGCTCCTAGAAGAGGCCCGGGGGTGGCTCCCAACGCTCCGCCAGCAGGGTCACCTTGACCGGCGGCCCGACGACCTCTTCGGCCTTGGTCTTCACGGTCTGGATCAGCTCCCCGGCCCATGGGCAGAACGGCGTGGTCAGCACCATCTTGATCTCGGTCGGGGTCCCATCGGTCCCGAGCTCGACGGCCTTGATGAGGTCGAGGTCAACGATGCTCATCCCGATCTCGGGATCCTGGATGTCGTAGAGCGCGGTCATCACCTCGTCCACCTTGCCGAGGTTCGAGTCGATTGTCATGCGCCAAGGATACGCCTCTGGGCGAGGGAGCACCCGAGGGCCACCCGTCGTCGCCCGTGCCGCCGATCACGACGACGCCATCGAGCGCGGGACGTGGCTACCGGAGGCGGTCGCTGACCCAGTCGGCCATCGCGCTTTCCGGCCAGTCTGCACCGCTGCGAATCCTGGCCCGGGCCGCGGCCGATCGCAGGAGCTCGGCGCAGGCACGCGCCGCGGTCGCGAGCTCGGCGAGGTTCGCCCGCGCGGCGGTGGCGTCCAGGCCGTCGGGCAGCCGGGGCGGCTCGACGTCGAGCAGGCTGGTGAGGCCGAAGGCCGGGTAGGGCACATCCTCGGCGACCGCCCACAGGCGTAGGACAAGGTCGCGCGCCTGGTCGACGCGGGCGAGGGCCTCCCACTGGCTGCCGCGCCGGAGGTACTTGGCAGCGTCGGCCAGCGACTCCCAGCCGAGCACCTCCCAAGCGCGCACGTCCTCGGCGGTCGCCGTGGCCGACCGCGGCGTCCTCGGCTCGGCCAGCCGGCCGTCGGGGTCGTGGAGCACCACCGCGCCCGCGACACGGCCGGAGACGGCGCCGGCCGGCTGCACGACGAGGTCGAGCTGTCGGCCATCCGCGTACTGGACGAAGAGCCGGCGATGCGGCCGGCTGCCCCACTCGGGAATCGCATGGGCGAGCAGATCGACCGTCGGCGCCAGGCGGCGCAGGCGCGCCGGGAGGTCATCGGCGACGCGCTCCCAGTCCTCGTCGGCGACGGCCATGCCGAGATCCAGGTCGCTCAGGTCGTCGCCGGCGCCGCGAGCGATCGAGCACTGCAGCTCGAGCACGCGCACCCGCTCGTCGGCCCGGCACAGCTCCACGAGCGCATCGAGGAGCTCGGCGTGGCCCGGGAGGCGCGCGCGAAGCGCGTCGAGCCACGCGTCCATCGGGCCTAGAGGAGAGCCTCGTCGAAGTCAGGGTGCGGGGCCGGCACCAGCGGGCGGACGCGGTTGTAGGCCTCGTAGATCGGCCCGCCGCCCTCGATGGCAGCGCGCAGGGCCGCCACTTCCTCGCCGACGTCCGACTGGCTGGCGTGGCAGCCCAGCGCCTCGACCTTGCGTCCGGCGACGTGGCTGATCTCGATCCGGTGGGTCGCCGCCTGCTCCTCGGCCGACAGGTCGTACCGATTGCCGCTGGGGTCGAAGATGGGGCTGATGACGTAGACCGCGTTCGGCGCGATGCCCGCGTCCGCCAGCCGCTCGACGGCCCAGCGCGTCGCGTTGCCGACCGCGATGTGGTCGGGGTGGCCGGTGACGCCGTGCGGGCCGAAGGTGATGACGGCGGCCGGGCGCCGATCGGCCAGCCAGGCGGCGATCTCCTCGACGAGCTGGTCGAATGGCTGGTCCGCCACCCCGCCGTCGGCATACCCGTCGAGCAGCGACACCTCGTCGAGCCCGATGGCGCGCGCGGCGCAGATCAGCTCGGCCTCCCGCTGGTCGCCGATCTCGCCGTCGGAGGGCGTCCCATCGGCTGAGCCTGCCTCGCCGCGGGTGACCACCAGCAGGCGCGTGGTGGCTCCGGCGTCATGGGCGATGGCGAGCGCACCGGCGCAGCCGAAGCTCTCGTCGTCGGGGTGGGCCAGAACGGCCGCCAGGCCGCCGGGCGCGATCGGGTAGCTCACCGATTCTCCTCGGTCGGGTCGTCTTGCGCATCATCGTCGGAGAGGAGGGACCAGCCCTGCCGCTCGACGCTCGTCCTCATCGTACGCAGGACGGCCAGCTTGCCGCTGGCCACCTCGGCAATGAACCGATGGGTGCCGGCCTCGTCGAGGGAGGAGCCCGGCGGCGCGCTCCCGCGGCCGACGTTGAGCCAGGCGAGGTGATAGCGGTCCATGCGACCCCACACCCGCTCGAGCAGCGCGTCGGACTCCATGAGCCACGCGCGGAAACGATCCCAGTCCGGCTCGGCTACCAGCGCCTCGCCGGCCTCGATGAGGCCATCCGTCGCCGCGAGAAATGCCCGTCGCGACATGACGGCAGGATGTGCGTTCACGGTGGCCGAGTATAGGGCGGGCTGGATCGGGAATCGTTCGTACCATTGAACGTCAGCCGAGGGTCCGGTGACACTCACGGCATGGAACGACGCCCGAGCGGCTCCACCGTTCGCGCGGTGCTCGTGTCGCTGTCGATCTTGGCGCTGCTGGCGCCCGTCTTCGTGCTGACCTTCCTGCCGCGAATCGAGCCCTCGGATGGCCTCTCCTGGGCGATCACTGCCTCGACCGCCCTGCTCCTGGTGTGCGCCGCGGTGACCACGGTCGCGTCGCTCCTGACGGGAATCCTTCGCGGCTCTCTCGCGGCTCTCCTTCTTGCCGGCGGGTTCGCCGCCCTGGCCGGCGGCTCGGTCGTGCTCGCGACCGGCGCCCGTTCGATCGTGCTTCCCATCACCGCCGCCGCGCTCCTCATGCTGGCGGCCGCGATCGCGAGCCGGCTCGGGACGCTGGTGACCGGTCGACGCGCACGGATCGTGGCCGCCGGCCTCGTGCTCCTTGCGGCGGAGGCCGCCGTGGTCGCCGAGCTGGTGCCCGCCGTCGCGGCCCTCGCGGCCCCGGCCCAGGCACCGCTCCTGGCTGCGGCCGCCGCGCTCGCGATCCTCGCCGCCCTGGTCGCGGCCGGGCGCGACCTGACACCCGCGGCCGTCGCCCTCGGCGCCAGCTCGGCCGCGCTGGCCGTGGGTCGCGGCGACGGCCTGGAGCTCGTGTTCGCCATCGCGGCGCTGGTAGGTGCGGCACTTCTGACACTGCGGTCCTTCGTCGACTCCGGCCGCACGGTCGCCGAGGCCGACGAAGCCCCGCTGCCGGCGCTGGCCATGCAGCTGTCGGAGGGCGTGCTCCGCTTCGACGGGCACCTGAGGCTGCGGTCGTGGAACCCGGCGGCCGGGACGCTGCTGGGCCTCGACGACGCCTCCGCCGGCGCGCAGCTCGAGGACCTGCTCGGGGTCTCGCTGGCGCAGCTGCCGGCCGGATCGGAGACGGTCCTGCGCCGCACGCCGATCGGCGGTCTCGACCTCTCGATCCACCGCGAGGGGAGCGCCATCACCGTGGTGGTCTACGACCCTGGCGTCTCCGCCGACGCCGAGCGGCTGGGCCGGGAGCTACGGGGAACGATCGAGGAGCTCCTCCAGGCGCGCCGTACCGTCGAGCTCCAGCGGGCCGAGCTCGACCGCGCGTCGACCACGGATCCGCTCACCGGCGTCGCCAGCCGGAGCGCGATCATCGACCGGCTCCGTGTCGAGGTGGCCCAGGCGCGCCGCTACCAGCATCCGGTGGGCGTGGTGCTGCTCGATGTCGACCGATTCGGGGAGATCAACGCCTCCCATGGCATCGACGCCGGTGACCTGGTCCTTCGCGAGGTGGCGCTCCGCGCCCGCCTCCGGGTTCGGGCCTCGGACGCCATCGGTCGCGCGGGGAGCGACGGGCTGCTGGCGATCCTGCCACACACCGACGAAGGCGGTGCCGCCACCTTCGCCGACGCCCTCCGCCGTCGCATCGGACAACGGGCGATCCCGCTCGACGGGGTCCAGCTTGCAGTCACCCTCAGCGGTGGGGTGGCGGTCATGCGCGCCGGCGAGGATCTGGACGCCGATGCGCTGCTGGCCCGTGCCGTCGAGGCGCTGGAGAGCGCCCGCGTGGCCGGCGGCGACCGCATCGCGCTGGACCGCCTCCATGGACTTGCCCGCCTGGAGGCAAAGGAGCCGACGATCGGCGACGCCGATGCCGACACCTCGGACGAGGGAGCCTAGCGAGGCCGTCCCGTATGACAGGCCGCCTCGATGCACTGGCGTGCGGGGGACCCGAACACGAGCGATTCGAGCACGAACCTCGGGTCGGGACAGCAGGCGGCACTCCCCACTTATCCACCGATGTCATACAATCTGTGGGTACGATCTGTGGATAACCCCCTACCCACGCCGGCCGCCGGCTGGCACCGTGAGGCAGCACATGCCGTCGACCGCCACCGACCTGTCCGCCAGGCTCATCTTCCCGACGAAGGAGATCGTCGAGGAGTACTACCTGCCGATCATCTACACCGCCTGCCG
>DASVEH010000287.1:0-3040 GCA_036380655.1 Candidatus Limnocylindria bacterium
ACGGATCGTCAGCTCGCCGTGGAGCTTGCCCTCGTGATCGCCGGTGCGGACCACCTTCGTGCCGACGAAGTCGATGGTGGGGAACTCCTCGGTCTTGAGGAAGTCGTCGGAGCGCAGGTGGTCGTCCCGCATCTTCTGCCCGGTGTCGATCGAGGCTGCGTCCAGGCTGACGCGCACGCGGGCCAGCTCCGGGTGCTCGGGATCGGCGTCGAGGTCGAAGTCCGCGATCTTCATGCTGCCGCGGACGGTGGTGATCATCATGTGCTTGGCGCTGAAGGTGACGGCCGAGTGGGCCGGGTCGAGGATCCAGGTCATGGGAGGGCTCCGAGCGAGGGCGGGAATGTATACTTGACCTCGCAACTATAAGGGCTGGTAGTTGTTCCAGCAACTATTCATGACGAGGGCCGATGACCTCCCCCATCTCACGCCACGATCCGCGGCTCGCCGCCTGGCAGAACTTCCTGCGTGCCCACGCGCACGTCGTGCGCGCCCTCGAGCGCGAGCTGTCCGACGACCAGGGGCTGGCGCTCACCGACTACGACGTCCTCGTCCAGCTCTCGGCGGCCGAGCATCGCCGCCTGCGCATGAGCGAGCTTGCCGATCGGCTGCTCCTCTCGCGCTCGGGCGTGACGCGGCTCATTGACCGGCTCGTGGCCGAGGGCCTGGTCGAGCGCGTCACCTGCGACACGGACCGGCGCGGCCAGTGGGCCGCTCTCACCGATGCGGGATACGAGCGGCTGCGACGCGCCTCGCCGACCCACCTGCGCGGCGTCGCCGCCCACTTTCTCGACCGGCTCTCGGCGGAGGACCTTGCCGCCCTCGAGCGCATGCTCGGCTCGGTCGTCGCCGAGGGCTGACTCAGGGCGCGGCCGCCTCATCGCGCAACCCGCGGATCATGCCGGCCCGCGGATCGTCGGGCGCCAGCTCGAGGAAGCGGTCGAAGGCCGCCACCGCAGCGTCCGTGTCGTTCTCACCGCGCAACGCGATCAGCCCGTCGAAGAAGGCGACCTCAACCGGATCGGCCGTCTCGAGCTCCGCGTAGGAGTCGTGGGCGGCGCGCGCATTCGTCGCGTCGCCGGCCCGCAGGTAGGCGCTCATGATCCGCTCGTAGGCGTCGGCGCGCTGCGGCTCGAGCTCGATGAGCAGCTGGAGGCTGACGGCGGCCCGAACCAGGTCGTCGCGCGTGGCGCCGGCCAGGTACTCGTCGGCCAGCGCCGAGAGGGTGGCGGCATCCGGCTCGTCGGCGAGGTCTGCCTGGAGCTCGGCGATCCGAGCCTGTCGCGCGGACTCCGTCTCCTGGGCGTCCGCCAGCGCCTGGTTGACCTCGGTCCGGTTCGCAATCCCCGCGGCCGGCACGAACGAGCCGCCGAGCAGCACGATGCCGATCAGCCCGGCCCCCACCATGGCGGCGCGGCGTCCCCGGGTCGAGGAGGTGTCCGCGACCGCCGGACGCTGCGCCAGCGCCGCACGCGTCGCCGCCGCACGCCCCTCGGCCTGGGCCAGCTGCTCGGCATAAGCGGCGTCGTCGAGAGAGCCGGCTCGACGATCGATCTCGACATCCCGCAGCGCCTCGAGGGCCACCCGGTGCCTCAGCGTCGCGGCCTCGAGCTCGTCGTCGGAGCGCACATCGTCGGCGCGGCCCGCCAGCAGCGGGCGAAGGACGACCACGGCGGCGGCGGCCATTCCGAGCACGAGCACCAGCGCCTCAGGCATCGAGCGCCTCCACCTCGTCGTGGAGCCGGCGCCGCTCCTCCGCCGACAGCTCGCTCGGTGCCGGAGGTCGCGTCCGGCGCGCCAGCAGCCAGGCGGCAAGACCTGCGGTTCCGCCGAGGACCACGGCGAACGGAATGATCCAGGCCAGGGGCGCGCTCGGCGCGAGCAGGATCCAGTCTCCGTAGCGGGCGACGAAGTGCGCACGCACCTCGTCGTCGCTGGCACCGTCGGCGAGGAGCACATCGATCTGGCGGCGGATCTCCTGCGCCGATCCCGTCGGCGAGTCCGCCACCGAGAGGCCCTGGCAGTCGGGGCAGCGCAGACCGCGCGCCAGGGCATCGGCACGCTCGGCGTCCGTTCGGTCCGGTCCCGGAAGCAGCGAGAGGGCGACGCCGACGGCCAGCAGGGCGAGCACCCCGCCGAGAGCCACGGCCGGCAGGATCCTCATCGGCTCGGATCCACGCCGATCGCCGCCAGTCGCTCGCCCATTGCGGCATCGGTCAGCGGGCCGAAAACCTTGCCGCGCAGGATGCCGTCGGCGTCGACGAAGTAGCTCTCCGGGGGCCCGGTGACCCCGAACTCGATCGCCAGGCGACCGCCGGGGTCGGTCAGATGCGGATACCCGGCGTCGCCGTAGCGAGCGAGGAACGCTTCGGCGTCGGCTGGCTCGTCGTTGACGAGGACGCCGATGATGGCGACCTCCTCGCCGTGCCGCCCGTACGCATCGGCCAGGACCGGGTGCTCATCGACGCAGGCCGGAATGCAGTAACTGGCCCAGAAGTTCACGACGTACGGTCGCCCGGCGAGGTCCTCGCTGCTGACCGTCTCGCCGTCGAGCGAGGTCAGCGTCCAGGCCGGCGCGGGCCTGCCGATGAGCGGTGACGCGATCTCGCGCGGGTCACGGGCGAAGCCGGCCATGAGGAGCAGGGCCAGCGGGATCACGATCAGCGGCACCAGCAGCCATCGGAGGCCGTGCATCACAGGCCCTCCACCGATGCTGGCGCCGGGGGAGACAGCACGGATCGGAGGGTACGAGATCCGCCACGATCGCCTGGTCATCGAGCCGCTCGCCAGCGACGCGCGCGTGACGGAGACGCGTGCCGAGATCACCTACGCCGGACCGCAGAGCGGCTCGCTCGCCACGGCGCTGCGGGACTACCCGAACTCGACCGCCGCCATCGCCACCCCCGCGGTGCGCACCTCGCTCGGCGAGGACCTGTACGTCACCCTCCTCGCCTCGGATCCCGAGAGCGGCAGCGTCACCCTCCACCTGTTCGTGAACCCGCTCGTCGTCTGGATCTGGATCGGCGGCGCCGTCGTCGGCATC
>DASVEH010000288.1:0-5231 GCA_036380655.1 Candidatus Limnocylindria bacterium
CGCGCGGCGGACGCCGAATTGTACCCGCGTGGGGCCGTCGCTCCGCGATGAGCGGCGGGGGCCGCATCGGGCTACGATCACCGGACCGATGATGGTCCGCCTCTACGACTACGACGTGCCCGCCGCCGATCAGAACGCCGGCGTGCCGAGCCTGCGACCACTCCTCGAGGGGCTCGACACGGCCGATCGCCGAGCGCTGCTGACCGGGCTCTTCAAGCCCGAGCGCATCCCCGGCACCATGGAGCGGCTCACGACCCTGGTCGAGGACGTCGAGCTGAGCTTCACGAACGCGCTCATCACGCTCGACAACGCGACACGCGGACGCCGCTTCGTGGCGATCGACGAGGCGAAGGCGATCCTCGACCGATGGCTGCCCGAATCGGCCGTGGCGGGCATCCGCGAATGGGACGTGGCGCGCCTGCTGGAGCCATACGGGGATGGGTCGTTCCACGGGAAGCTCCTCAAGCGCACGCGCAAGCAGCTGCGGTCGGTCTCGAGCCGCGAGGCGCTGACGGTGCCGTTCCTCTTCCGACGGAGCTGGGCATGAGCCGCTCGCAGCGGCGCCGGCGTGGACGCCCGTACCAGCCGCTGCCCGAGCGGCGCTCGAACGCCTGGGTCGCGCGGCTCATCATCGTGGCCGTCGGCGTGATCCTGATCTTCGGATCGCTGGCGCTCTTCGCCGGCAGCGGCCAGTAGCCCCAGCCCGCGCGCCCGCTAGAGGGTCGCCTCCATCAGCGTCCGCACGTGGAGCATCAGCTTCAGCAGCTCCGGGGCGGCGGCGAGCAGGTCGAGGTCGTCGGGCTGCACATGGTCGAAGAGGCGGAACTCGGTGTGCGCCGTCAGGAGCCCCGCTTCCTCCAGGGCGGCCGCCAGCTTCCGCGACTCGACGAACGGGACGTGGTGGTCTTCCGTCTCGTGCATGAGGTGCACTTCCGCGCCGATGCCGTCGAGATGGCGCGCCGGGGAGATCGCCTCGATGAACGCGTGGGCCCCGGCCGGGAGCGCCTCGATCGCCGACTCGGCGGCCTCGAGCGAGCCTGCCGTGAGCAGGTCATGGATCGCTCGAGCCGTATCGGTCTCCAGCTCGGCGCGCAGGCCGGCATCGGCGGACGGTCGCTCGGCGGCCAGGATCGCGTCGCCGAGGGCCGCCTGAAGGATTCGTCGGTCACCGGCCGCGGTGACCTGATCGAGCAGGAAGCGCAGGTAGACCTCCCGTGCCAGCGGAGTCGGCGTCCACGGCACGGCACCACCGTCGGTGCCCCGGTACGCGTGTGCCGATACCGCGGCCAGGTAGGTCGTCGCATCCGCGAAGGCGCCGAAGGCGTTCACCCAGCGGATCTGCTCCGCAATGCGGGGGTCACCGGCGGCAAGCAGGGCAAGCGAGCCGCCAACGCTGAAGCCGACGATGCCGATGCGCTCCCGATCCACCTCGGGCCGAGAAGACAGCAGCTGGAAGGCACGGACCACGCCGTCGATCTCGCCGACCTCGAGACGCCCTTCGAGCAGCGTCCGCGAGTCGGGCACCAGCACGGCCACGCCGGTGCGGGCCAGGCCGTCGGCGACCCGCTCGATGGCCGGGTGGTTGCGGCCGAGGTTGTTGACGCCGAAGACGAGGAGCATCGCGCCGGCCGGTCGATCGGCCGACGCCCACGACGGCAGCCACAGCTCGGCGAGGTCGGGGTCGGCCGCCGGTTCGGCGGTCCGATACGGCAGGCTCAGGCGCTGCGGAGCCTCGCTGAACACGGTGAGCGGCTGCGGGCCGGCGCCGAGCAGATTCGGCAGCATCACGGCGGTCTGGATCCCGACGCGGCTCGGCTGCCACGCCACCGCGAGGAGAGCAAGCACGACCACTCCCAGGCCGATCCGTCGCAGGCGGCGCATCGGCCCATCCTACGCGAGGCCGGGTGCTATCCCTTCTCGTCGGCCCGCCGCGCGACGTCCTGCTCCAGCTGCAGCCGGAGCCGGTAGAGGACGTTCCATTCCTCCGTGTTGAGGCTCGCGACGTCGATCCGCTCCTGCACCTCGTCGAGCTTCGCGCGCAACGCCTCGACGTCTCCATCGGCCGCCTCATGAAGGCGCTGCAGGTCATCCTCGAACCCCTGCGCCTCCTCGTTCCAGGTGAGGTAGGTGTTCCGGAACGCGAGCTCACGCTCCATGGCGGCCCGAATGCGATAGGCGTCCCGCTTCGGCCCCTGGATCGAGACGTTGGTGGCGTACGCCAGGATCTCGACCCCATCGGCGCGCAGGCGCATCGGCTCGCCGCGCACGATCGCCCCGAGCAGGTGACGGGAGGCGAAGCCGACCGTGCGCAACGGCCACGACTTCGGTCCGGTGGCCTCCTCGACCGCCACGTCCTCGATGCCGATCGCCGCCAGCGCTCCGCGGACGGCCGCGAGCAAATCGTCGTCGTCGGATCCCTCTCGCATCACCAGGGGCACCTGGACCAGCTTCCGCTTGTGCCGCCAGCGCTGGAAGAGGAGGACCGGCGTCACCGCCACCATCAGCAGCACCGATGCACCCAGCATCGCGGTAGCCGGATAGCTGACCGGGATCATCCTCAGCCAGGCGCCGAGCGACCGTTGCTCGTGGAATTCCGCATACACCGTCGTGGCGGCGATGGCGGGCGGTGTGAGGACGATGGCGGCCACCAGCCCCGCGTAGTGGATGGCCTGGACGTCGAAGTTCTCCTCGATCACGCCCATGGCCTCGAGGATCGCGCCTCCGAAGATCGGGATGGCAAAGCCGATGACGACGATCACCCACCCCGCGGCGAGGAGGCTGACGACCGACAGGATGCGGCCCTGGCGACCGGGCACCTGTCCGAAGTAGATGGCGGTCGCCCAGCCGAGGGCGAAGGACGCCGACTTGCTCAGGGCCTGCCAGGCAAGGAGAAGAACGAACGGAAGAAATGGCACGGCGGCTCCTCACGCAATCGGCATGCCGCTTCGGCGCGCCGGGCCGACCGGCGCCGCCTCAGTCCAGGTGGAGCGGCCGCACGGTCATCGCCTCGTCCACGCGACCCTCCCACTCCTCGCGGGGCGCGTCGCAGAAGAGCTCGATCTCGTTGCCGTCGGGGTCCGCGGTGTAGAGGCTGCGGGTGACGCCGTGATCGGCGGAGCCCTTCAGCAGCCCGCGCTCGGCGAGCAGTCCGTGGGCCCGCTTCACGGCATCCCAGTCGGCGAGCCGGACCGCCACGTGATAGAGGCCGACCGCGTTGGGCGGGGACGACGGCGCGGAGTCCCCGACCCTCAGGAGCGCCAGATCGTGGTGGCTCTCGCCGGTGGCTGTCAGGAAGATCATCACGTTGCTCATCTCGCTCGACACGCGAAATCCCAGGAGGTCGCGGTAGAAGGCGAGCGAGCGGTCCAGGTCACGGACCTTCAGGACGACGTGGCCCACCCCCAGCGGCTGGAGCATGGACCGATGATAGTCCGCGGCTGGAGCCGCCTCTCAGGTGAGCCCGAGCTTGGCGCTGCAGGCCGGCCAAGGCGAGTAGCCGCGTGCGGCGCGAAGACGCTCCGCAACCGTGATCTGCTCTTCCCGTGTCGCCTCGTGCGGGTACGCAGCGAACTCCCCGCCGCCGTAGCCCTGCCAGGTTGGGAGGCTGAATTGGAGGCCGCCGTAGTACCCATTGCCGGTGTTGATCGCCCAGTTCCCGCCGGACTCGCATCGCGCCAGGTCATCCCACACGCTGTCGCCGTTATAGGTGACGACGCGCTGTGGCGCGGGGGTGGGAGCGGGGGTGGCGATGGTGTGAAGGGTCGCCTCCATGGGCGCCGATGCCGGAGTTGGCACGGCCTCCGCGTGGAGCTCCTCCGCCACCTGTCGCGAGCCTGCGTCGGCGACCATGAGTCCCTGGCGTCCGGATAGGCCGCTGCGGTCGGCGACAAGCTGCGGCGCATCGGTCACGGGCAGCAGCGTCTCCGCGATATCGAGCGGGACGGGCGCGGCCGAGCGTGCCGCCAGCGGCGCGAGCAGGCCGACGCCGGCGATGCTGATGGCGGTGAGAAGAAGAACGCGCTTGAGAAGGTCCGGCAATAGAATTCCATCCGATACGTGATCCGACCGGCACGCGCCCTGCGATTGCAGGAGACGTGCCGGCGCGGGTCACCGTACCATTCGTGCTTAGGCGTGTCGAGCGCGAGAGGAGCCAATGCCTCGCAGGAAGAAGGAGCCGGAGCGTCGTCGCGGTGCCGTCGTGGTGCGCGGTAAGAGCCCGGGGAACGACAAGGCGACCGAGGACCAGAAGCTCCTCCGTTCGCGCGAGCCGGCCCTCTCGTTCCAGGAGACCGACGCCTGGCGGACGCTGCGCATCATGGGCGAGTTCGTTGAGGGCTTCGACGCGCTGGCGGAGGTCGGCCC
This sequence comes from Candidatus Limnocylindria bacterium, assembly GCA_036380655.1. Classification (GTDB taxonomy): domain Bacteria; phylum Chloroflexota; class Limnocylindria; order QHBO01; family QHBO01; genus JACDBZ01. The sequence continues at coordinate 4,363 of DASVEH010000288.1, forward strand.
GGCGGTCAGCATCTTCGGATCGGCGCGCGTGGGCCGCCGCAATCGCTATTACGGCGCCGCCCGACGACTTGCCGCCGCGCTCGTCAAGGAGGGCTTCGCCATCATCACCGGCGGGGGCCCCGGGATCATGGAGGCCGCCAACCGCGGGGCGAAGGACGCGGGAGGCCTCTCCATCGGCGCCAACATCGAGCTGCCGTTCGAGCAGGGTCTCAACGAGTACGTCGACCTCGGCATGGAGTTCCGCTACTTCTTCGTGCGCAAGGTCATGTTCGTGAAGTACGCCGAGGGCTTCGTGATCTTCCCGGGCGGCTTCGGGACGCTCGACGAGCTGTTCGAGGCGTTGACTCTGATCCAGACCGGCAAGGTCGAGCACTTCCCGGTCGTCCTGTACGGCAAGGACTACTGGGACGGGATGATGGAGTGGATCCGCGAGAAGCCGCTCTACGAGGAGAAGATCAGCCCCGAGGACCTCGAGCTGGTCACGATCACCTCGGACATCGACGAGGCCTGCGAGGCCATCTCGAAGCACCATCGGTCCCGGCAGGGCCGCAAGGAGGCCGCCAGCCAGAAGGCCACCGCGGAGGCGGTAACCGATGCGGCGGAGGGCCGGGGCGGCAGCTAGACCTGGTCGGGCACCGCGCGACTTGCCACCGTGGATGTGGCCCCGCTAATGGATGGCGAGCGGTTGTCCAGGAAGCTGGGTCCTGCTGTGCGGTGGCATCGGTCTCATTTCGGAAGCTGACTGAGGGCGACACGGAGGCCAACGCGCTCACCGAAGAGGGCGGCTCCAATCATCGACCGGATCAACCATTCGCCCCGGCCGGCGATGGTGCGCCGGGTCCTGGCACGAGATCCAGGTCTCGGACTGC
>DASVEH010000289.1:0-4200 GCA_036380655.1 Candidatus Limnocylindria bacterium
GCACCGACGCCGAGTGGGCCGAGGTGCTGAAGGCGTGCGAGGGCGGCCGGTTCGTCGTGCAGCGCCGCGTGGTGCCCAACGCCGAGCCCGTGATCGATCCGAACACGCGCGAGGTCGTGGATTGGTCCGCGATCTGGGGCGTGTTCCTCACGCCCCAGGGCTACGGCGGTACCTGCATCCGTGCCCTGCCCGCCGACGGCGGCGCGGTGATTGGGCATGGCGCCAGCACGACAACGAAGCTGGCAACGGTGTTTTCCTATGCCTGATTGACTAGGAGCCTGCGAAAGCAGGCCTTGGCCAGCGGTTCGATTCTGATACAGCGAATGTGACGCTCAAGGATGGTGAGCCGCAGTTCGCCGTTCAAGCTGACTGGCCGGACACGCCCCCTGAGAATCGCGTTCAGGTGTGCTTGAGGGATCCAAGCGCCAAACTGTTCCGTACCGGGTTTGATGGAGACCATCAAGCCTGGACGGATGAGGAGTAATGGCCGCACCGAAGAAGTACCCCGATGAGCTGCGTGAGCGGGCGACCCGGATGGCTGTGGAGGCCCGGCGGGACCCGGCGGCCGTGACCGGGGCGATCAAGCGGATCGCCGAGCAGCTCGGGATCCATCCCGAGGCGCTGCGGACCTGGGTCAAGCGCGCGGAGATCGAGGCCGGGGACCGGCCGGGCACCACGAGCGGTGAGGTGGAGCGGATCGCGCAGCTGGAGCGGGAGAACCGTGAGCTGCGGCGGGCGAACCAGATCCTGAAGTCAGCGGCGTCTTTCTTCGCGGCGGAGCTGGACCGTCCATCGAGATGAAGGTCGAGTTCGTTGACTCCCAACGGAAGGAGCACGGTGTCCAGCCGGTCCTGCAGGTGCTCGAGGGCACGCCTGCCGAGATCGCACCGTCGACCTACTACGCGGCCAAGGCCCGCCCCGAGTCCGCTCGTGCCGCAGGGGACGGGGTGCTGGCCGAGAAGATCAAGCGGGTGCACGAGGACAACTACGGCGTCTACGGCGCGAGGAAGGTCTGGGCCGAGCTGAACCGGCAGGGCACCGGCGTGGCCCGGTGCACGGTCGAGCGGCTCATGCGCAAGGCCGGGTTGCGTGGGCTGCTGCGCGACAAGTCTCCCCGCACCACGCGGCCGGCACCGGAGACCGGAAGGCCCAGTGACCTGGTGGAACGTGACTTCACTGCCGCGAGTGTGAACGAGCTGTGGGTCGCGGACATCACCTACGTGCGCACCGCCGCTGGCTGGGTGTACGCGGCGTTCGTGCTCGATGTCTTCTCCCGCGTGATCGTGGGCCGGCAGGTCGCCACCAGTCTCTACACGGATCTGGCGCTGGACGCGCTGCAGATGGCGATCTGGCGCCGCCAGGCCAGCGGCGCCGATCTGACCGGGCTGGTCCACCACAGCGACCGCGGCGTGCAGTACCGGGCGGTGCGCTACACCCAGCGCCTGGCCGAGGCCGACGCGGTCGCCTCCGTTGGCAGCAAAGGAGATTCCTACGACAACGCGATGGCCGAGGCGTTCAACTCGTTGTACAAGGCCGAACTCGTCCGCAACCGCGGACCATGGCGAGGAATCGACGACATCGAGATCGCCACCGTCGAGTACATCGACTGGTCATGATATGCGGGTGATCCGCTGCAAGGCCGGTCCGGTCGGGCAGGTGAGGTCGCCGCATCGATCGGAGACCTCTTATGGGGTTCACGCCACGTCTTGTCCGCACGCCCCGCCCCGGTGGCGGTGAGCTCATCCGCCTGGGCCATCCGCTGCTGGACTCCTATCTGGAGCTGGTGACCGCGAGGGCCCGCTGGAACACCGTGTTGGCCAGCGCCTTCGACCTGAAAGTGTTCTTCTCCGTCATCGACAAGGACCCGGTCGACGTTGACACCGCCGACGTCCTGGCCTTCATCAAGGCCCAGCGCGAACCACGGCATGGCGCGACGGTGGTGCGAATCGAGGACGGTGAAAGCGGACTGTCTGCGCGCACCATCAAGCGTCGGCTCGCCACGGTCGCCGGACTCTACGAATACCTGATCATCCGCGCAGACACGACGGTGTCACGTAATCCGGTGCCCCGAGGGCTGGCGATGCGCCGTCCCGGCCAGCGGGCGGTGCGTAGCGTCCCGTTGATCCGGACACCTCGCACGTTGCCGCGGGTGATCGACCCAGTCGAGGTGGACGCGTTCATCGCCGCGCTGCGCAGCCGCCGGGACCGGGCGATGGTCGAGGCGATGCTGCTCGGTGGGCTCCGCCGCTGTGAGGTCCTCGGCCTTCGCCTGGGCGATGTCCGTCCCGGTGAACGCCGACTGTTCATCGCCGAGGGCAAAGGAGGCCATCAGCGGATCGTGCCGGTGTCGCAACGCTTCTTCCTCACACTGGGCGACTACCTCACCGGCGAGCGACCCGACGAAGCCATCGACGATCACGTCTTCCTTGTCCTCAAAGGACCCCGCCGAGGCCGGCCGCTGTCGGCACCCGGTCTTGACGAGGTCGTCGCCGGCGCCCGCGCCAGGGCAGGGATCGAACACCTGACCTGTCACCAGTTGCGCCACACGTGCTTCACCCGTCTTCGCGAGGCAGGGATGGCGCTGGAGGCGATCCAGGCGCAGGCCGGACACCGCTCTATCGAGTCGACCCGTATCTACCTGCACTTGGCCAACGACTGGCTTGCCGGAGAATACCGACGAGCCTGCGAGGCGATCGACGCGCAAACCCTGGCAGGCCAGTGATGCCCGCCGCCCTCGCGCTCGGCACCGCAAATGCCGACCGGGTCGACGCCTATCTCACCGCGATGAGGACGGTCGGGCGCAGAACCGGCCGTTCCACGGTGCAGGCGGCCAAGTCGTTCTGCGCCAAGCTCGAACGGGCAGGCGGATGGGCACAGCTCACCCCGGCACAGCAGATCGACGCGGTCGGCAAAGCCCCGTCGTTCGCCTCATGGCTGCTGGTCACCCGCAGGCTCACCGTCAGCGCCGACGTCCTGGGCCGCGTCGATCTGAGACTGGGCAACGCCGCCCGCAACCACTGCCCCCAGGCACACGCCTGGTTCCTCGATTCCTGTCACCGGCTGCAGATCGAACAAGCCGATATCGCGCTGCAGTGGAACATCTTGGTCAAGATCACCGCTGTCACCGGCACACCCGTCGACCGGATCGACGCCGCGGTGTTCGATACAGCCCGAGCGGCGATCATCGACGCCTACCTCACGCGCGGGATGCCGCACTCGGGTCGCAACGCGGCCTCGATCTTTCACCGACTTCGGCTCACCCTGTTCCACGCGGGCAGCCTCGACAGCCACGCCCGACCCACCCGGCGGGCACCGGTGTCAGTGACCGGATGGGCAGCAGTCGCCGCGGGGTTCGCCGAGACGGCTCACCGCTATCTCGCACAGGTCGATCTGAGCCTGCGTCCCTCGACGGTCACACACATCGAGCACGACCTGCGCGAGTTCGGGACTTGGCTCGCCCTGGCGCACTCGGACATCGAGGACTGCGCAGGTCTGACCCGGACCCATATCGAGGACTACAAGGTATGGCTTGGGGCACAGCATGGCCGCTACACGACCAAGCCGCTCAACCGGGCCAGCATCAAAAACCGGTTGATCAACCTGCACTGCTTCTTCGACCGGGTCACCGAATGGGGCTACCCCAGCCCGCCGCAACGCCCGCTGATCTTCGCCGGAGACCTTCCGATCGTCGACAAGCCGCTGCCTCGGTTCCTTGACGACGCCGCCGCCACCAAACTCATGCGGGCCTCCCGCGCCGATCCCGATCCGCTGTCGCGTCTCATCGTGGAACTGTTGGCCCGCACCGGGATCCGCAAGGGCGAGCTGCTAGGCCTCACCGTCGATGCCGTGGTGCAGATCGGATCCGCCTTCTGGCTGCGCATCCCGGTCGGCAAGTTGCACAACGATCGCTACATCCCGCTGCATCCCCAACTCAAACAGATGCTCGATGACTGGATCACTAACCACCGCCCCACCGGGCTTCGCTCGCAACGTCTTCTGCTCGAACGCAATCGTCCCGTCACCGCGCTGCGCGTGGCCACCGCGTTGAGCCGGCTGGGCCACGAGGCCGGGATCGGACACGTCACCGCCCACCAACTACGCCACACGTTGGCCACACAAGCCATCAACCGCGGCATGAGCCTTGACGCGATCGCTGCGCTGCTGGGTCACAAAACCCTTGCCATGACTATGATTTATGCC
>DASVEH010000290.1:0-3213 GCA_036380655.1 Candidatus Limnocylindria bacterium
CGCGCTCCTCGTCGTGTGGCTGCTCTTCAGCATCGTCCACATCGTGCGCGAGTACGAGCGGCTCGTCGTGTTCTTCTTCGGACGGCTCCAGGGAGCGCGTGGCCCCGGCATCGTGCTCCTCATCCCCTTCGTGCAGCAGGCCGTGAAGGTGGACCTGCGCGAGCGCTTCCTCGAGGTGCCGCAGCAGACCTGCATCACCAAGGACAACGCGCCGATCAGCATCGACTTCCTGGTGTACTCGAAGGTCTTCGACCCGCAGACCACGGTCACCGCGGTGACCGACTTCACCGGTGCCTCGCAGGCGCTGGCGGCCACGACCCTGCGCGCCGTCATCGGTGACATCCCGCTCGACGACGTCCTTGCCAAGCGCGAGGAGATCAACCACACCCTGCGCGCCAAGCTCGACGAGGTCACCGAGCGCTGGGGGGTGAAGATCACGAGCGTCGAGATCCGCGAGATCGTCCCGCCGCGCGACATCCAGGAGGCGATGAACCGCCAGATGTCCGCCGAGCGCAACCGGCGCGCGAACATCACCGAGTCCGAGGGCACCCGCCAGGCCACGATCAACGTGGCCGAGGGCGACAAGCAGTCGAACATCCTCCGTGCCGAGGGCGACCGCCAGTCGCAGATCCTCCGCGCCGAGGGCTACGCCAACGCGCTCCAGACGATCTTCGGCGCGGCGAGGGGCATCGACGAGAAGACGATGGCGCTCCAGTACCTCGACGCGCTCAAGGCGCTGGCCGATGGCGAGAGCACGAAGTGGATCGTGCCGATGGAGCTCAGCGAGCTCACGCGGCCGATCACGGCGGCCATGCGCGAGATGAAGCCGTCGGGCAGCACGCTGCCGGCTGAGCAGCCGGGGACAGCGCAGGCCGGATGATCGCGGGCCTCGTCCGCGTCATGGCCCAGGCGGCCGGTCTGGCGACCGGCCTCTACCTGGCCTTCGTCGGCGTGCGCGGCTCGAGGCATCTCGTGCGCCCGGAGGTGCGGCCCTTCGTGCCCGATGCCGATGCCCCGGCCAACCCGGGCGATCTCGGCATGGCATACGAGTCGGTGCGCTTTACCACCGATGACGGCGTCACGTTGTCCGGCTGGCTCATCCCGGCCGTCCGGGAGACGAGGACGGCTGTGATCGTCATGCACGGCTTCAGCGGTCACCGGCTTCCCGAGCTCGCCGCCTTCGTCCCGTGGCTCCACGAGCGACACAACGTCCTGCAGTTCGACTTCCGCGGACACGGCGAGAGCGACGACTCGCTCATCACCCTCGGCCTGCACGAGCGACGCGACGTGGCGGCGGCCGTTCGATTCGTGGAGAGCCGAGGGCTCGGGCCGGTGGCCCTGTTCGGGATCAGCATGGGGGCCGCCATCGCCATCGTGTCGGCGCCGGATCTGCCGATCGCCGCCGTGGTGGCCGATGCGGCCTTCGCCGATTTGCACCATCCGGTCGCCAGCCGCATGCGACAGCTCGGCTACCCGATGGCCGGCATCGGGGCGCGGCTCGTGACAGCCGGTGCCGCCGTTCGCGCGAGGGCACGGCTCATCGACCCGATCCACGCCGTGGCGCGGATCGCCCCGCGGGCCCTCCTCTTCATCGCGCCGCGCGAGGACCAGCTCATCAGCTGGCGGCAGAGCCTCCGGCTCTACGAGGCAGCGGGGGAGCCGAAGGAGCTGATCGTCGTCGAAGGCGCCGGCCATGCCGAGGCGTACGCGGTCGATCCCGCCGCCTATCGGGACCGGGTCCTCGCCTTCCTGGAGCGCCATCTGGGGTAGGTCGGTTGCCGCCTCCGCTGTCGGAGCGCCGCACAGCGGCGGAGGATCATGCGCGCCGTTGCCGGCGCGGGGAGTACGGATGGGATCGCCCCGCGTACCCCATCGGTTCGTGGATGGGGGCGGGCGTGCCCGTATAATCGCGCCGTCCATCACAGTCCCAGGGGTCAAGATTGGCTGCCACGAAGGTCCTGGTCGTCGATGACGATCTCAATATTCAGCGGGTCCTGGTCTTCACCCTCAAGCAAGAGGGGTACGAGGTCCACGTCGCATCCGACGGCCAGGCCGGCATGGAGATGGCGGCATCGATCGAGCCTGACCTGATCCTCATGGACGTGGCCATGCCGCGCCTCGACGGCTACGAGGCGACGCGGCAGATCCGAGCGGCCGAGCCGCCGGGACGGCGCGTGCCGATCATCATGCTGACTGCCGAGGCGGACGTGGAGCAGCGGGTGAAGGGCCTGCGCGCGGGATCCGACGACGACATCGTCAAGCCGTTCCACCCGCTCGAGCTGATCGCCCGCATCAAGGCGCTCCTGGCGCGCTCGGGTCGCGGGGAGCGCAGGCAGGCCGTCGAGAAGGCGACCCTCGGCCGGCTCATGTGCTTCTACGGCGCCAAGGGCGGCGTCGGGACCACCACCATCGCGATCAACACCGCCATCGCCCTTGCCGGGCGGCTGGGCCGCAGGACCGCGCTGGTGGACGCAAACCTGCAGTTCGGCGACATGCGCGTCTTCCTCGACCTGGGCCTCGACTCGTCGTCGATCGTGAACGCCATCAGTGAGCCGGATCTCGATACCGAGCTGCTCAAGAAGCTGATGGTGCCGCACCATGCCGGCATGCAGCTGCTGCTGGCGCCGCCGAACCCCGAGTCGGCCGATCTCGTGGTCGAACGTCAGCGGACCGATCCGCGATCGCTGTCCACGATCCTGTCGCTGTTGCGCAAGTCCTACGACTACACCGTGGTCGACATGGCCAAGACGATCGACGACTTCAACCTCCAGCTCTTCGACGAGGCCGATGTGATCTTCGTGGTCATGACCGCGGACCTCTCCTGCCTCAAGAACGTGCGCCTGGTGATCGAGACGATGGAGTCGCTCGGCTACGAGCGCGGCAAGATCCAGCTGGTGTTGAATCGGTCCAACGCCTACACCGGCATCAACGTCGACAACGCCGAGTCGGCGCTCGGCCGGAAGATCGACTACCAGGTGATCAACGAGTACCGGGGCGCGATCAGCGCCCTCAACTCCGGCGAGCCGTTCATGTCGTCGCGACCCGACGGGCCGCTCGGTCAGAGCGTCTCGAAGTTCGCGTCGGAGCTCGACACCATGCTTGCTGCCGAGCTCGCGTCCTGACCCTGGCAGCCCGGTAAGCCAGTCCTAATCGGCTGGTAAGCGGCGGTCCGTAGCCTTGGCGCTGCCGGTCGCCGCTGGTTAGTAGGGAGGC
>DASVEH010000291.1:0-3205 GCA_036380655.1 Candidatus Limnocylindria bacterium
CCGCGTGGGCGACGTCGGCGTGCCGATGGACACGCTCGAGGAGCTCGGCATCGAGGCCGATCGAGACGAGGAGGGCTATCTGCTCCAGATCTTCACTCGACCGGTGCAGGACCGGCCGACCTTCTTCTTCGAGATCATCGAGCGTCACGGCAGCCGTGGCTTCGGCGTCGGCAACTTCAAGGCGCTCTTCGAGGCGATCGAGATCGAGCAGGCTCGCAGGGGAAACCTGTAGCGGAGCGCTAGCATCGGCGCCACATGCGGCGCCTTCGCAACCTCGCGCTCTTCGCCATCGTCACCCTCGGCATCCTGCTCGCGGTGGCGTGGACCTTTCGCGGGGCCATCCTCGGGGTCAATTTCGACGCCGGAGCCGGCGGCCGCGCCGAGCTGACCGTGCCGGCGGGGTTCGAGGCGACCGTCTTCGCGGAGGGCCTCCGAGGCCCTCGCTTCATGGCGGTGTCGCCGACCGGGACCCTCTTCGTCGCCGAGCGCGGTGCCGACCGCGTGGTCGCCCTTCCCGATCGGGACGCCGATGGACGGGCCGATGAGGTCGTCGTCGTCGGATCCGGATACGGTGCCGCTCATGACATCGAGTTCAGGGACGACGGGGCCCTGCTGGTCGCCGGCGAGGAGGCTCTCTTCCATGTGACGCTGGACGGCCTCGTCGAGGTCGATCGGCGCGTCCTGACCGATGGCCTGCCGACAGGCGGCCACGCCACCAAGACCGCCGAGGTCACCGCCGATGGCACGGTCCTGCTGTCGATCGGCTCATCCTGCGATGCGTGCGAGGAGGCGGACGCCCGCCGCGCCACGATCCAGCGCCTGGCGGCCGACGGGCTCCGGCCCCACATGGTCGGGCTGCGCAACGCGGTCGGGCTGTGGGTGGACGACGAGACCGGACGGGCGTGGGCGACGAACATGGGACGGGACCGCCTCGGCGACGGCCAGCCACCGGAGACGTTGTACGAGGTGATCGGCGGCGCCGACGCCGGCTGGCCGCGATGTCACGCGGGAACACTTGCCGATCCCGACTTCGGCACCGACGACGATGCCTGCGCCGGCGTCGCGCAGCCGGCCGTCACCTTCCCGGCGCACATGGCGCCGCTCGCGCTCGTCGAATGGGAGGACCATCTCATGGTTGCCTTCCATGGATCCTGGAATTCGTCGACCAAGGTCGGCTACGCGGTGTGGTGGCTGCCGTGGGACGGCGCGCCGGCCGGGGACGCGGAGCCGTTCGCGACGGGGTTCCTGCCGGAGGGAGCGGCCGACGCACTGGGCCGACCGGCGGGCCTGGCGGTCGGCTCGGACGGCGCGCTGTACGTCAGCGACGACAAGGCGGGCTTCATCTACCGCATCAGCCGCGCCGGGAGCTGAACCCACCCGACCGCCCGGCACCGACCCGCACGGCACCGTCGCGGAGTACGGGAGTCCGGCGGGGTACTCCCCCAGACCGCACACCCGGCACTCGGCCACATTTCTTCGCAGGTCGGGCCCGCGGGGAGGGCGTACCCCGCATGACGATTACCCCTCTCGCCGTGAGGCCTGTCCGGGACGATCCTGCGCCCACCATTCCATTGCCCGGTATGGAGAACGGATCTGTGCGCCGACCGACCAGGACACGACGGACCAAGACCACGCCGATACGGCGCCGGTGGCTCACCGGAGCTTCGGCCATCATGCTGGCGTGGTCGCTGGTGCTGACGATCGTCGCACCCTCGATCGCAGGTCCCGGAACGCAGGTGGACGTCGAGCCCGAGCTGCTCGCGGTCGCGGCCGGCCAGACCGTCACCCTCACCGCTCGCGTCAGCGACGCCGGTGGCGCGCCCTCCAGCGGCGACACGCACGTGCGCTGGTACTTCGCCGCCGGCAGCCCGAATGACATCGACAGCCCGGGGAACAGCCCGGATTTGGAGTGCTTTACCGGATCGGCCGACTCGTGCTCGGTCTCGTACCTGGCTGCGGTCCCCGGGACCGATACGATTTGCGCCATCGTCGGCGGCCCCACCGTCACCTGCGCCGAATCGCCGGGCGCGCCGGACGGCAACGACAATGTGGACGTCGTCCAGCGCATCATCGGCGACGCTCCCACCGCCACGCCGACTCCGACTTCTGAGCCGACGCCGACCCCCACGCCAGAGCCGACGCCGACCCCAACGCCAGAGCCGACGCCGACCCCCACGCCAGAGCCGACGCCGACCCCAACGCCAGAGCCGACGCCGACGCCGACGCCCGAGCCGACGCCGACGCCCGAGCCGCCGGCGACGCCGGCCCCTACGCCGACGCCTGAGCCGACCGCGACGCCGACGCCAAGCCCGACGCCTGAGCCAACCCCGGCGGTGACGCCAACTCCCGAGCCAGTGCCAACTGCCGAGCCCACGCCGGAACCCACCCGCACGCCAACGCCCGAGCCCACGACCGCGCCCAATCCGACCTCGAGCCCCGTCGCAGTGATCGCGCCAGGGCCGACCGCGGAGCCGACCCCTCGCGAGCGGACCCTGGAGCCCATTCCGAGCGATCCCAAGCCGATGCAGGAGCCTGCGGATCCATCCGAGCCATCGCGGAGCGAGTTCGTGCCGTCGCGTCTCGGCACTCAGCCAGCGATCTCAGGCACCGTGGTTTCGAGTCCGCCGCCGGCGGCGATTGAACCGGTTCCGCGAGCGCCCATCGGTCCGGTGGCCGTCGTGGGCCAGGTGCTCGGCGCGGCCGCCGAGCGGGTGACGGTCGCGGTGCGACCCGAGGCGGCCATCGCCGTGGCGGCCGAGTTCGGGTTCCCGTTGACCCTGGCTGCGGCCGTCCTCGGCTTCCTCCTCATCCAGGGGCACGTGGATCGGCGCGATCCGAAGCTGCGGATGGCACCGCAATCGACGCAGGAGACCTACGTGCGCTTCGTGACGGAGGAGCAGCTGTGATCAGGCAGGCGGCGCGGCGGGGCGAGCGCCCGGACGAGTACACCGCGCTCAGTGACCGGATGGGCTATCTCCTGGTCCTGAGGTTCGCGATGGCCTCGGTCGTCGTGGCGTGGAGCGCGATCCGGCCGGAAGCCCTCGGGGCACCGTTCACGGTTCTCGCCGGGGTCAGCCTCGGCTATATCGTGATGGCCGCCGGTGCCGAGATCCTTCGGCGTCGCGCCAGCCGCCTCGGGTTCGCGGTGCTCAGCGGCCTCCTCCTCCTCGATGGGCTCTACCTCGCTTACGCGATGTACATCACC
>DASVEH010000292.1:0-11322 GCA_036380655.1 Candidatus Limnocylindria bacterium
GCTGTCGCGCTTACCCCCGTGTTCCGGCGTATCACGCCGTTGTTGCGCGCGCTGCAGGGAGCAACCACGAGTGAACCAGCAGCGGCGGCGATGCTGGCCGAGTTCGACCAGCGACGCCTCGATGCGGCGGAACACTACGCACGAGCCGCCGCCGCTACCGGGCAACTTGATGTCAGCGAACAGGAGTGCTCAGATCTGCTTGCAGCGACGATGGAGGGTGGGCTCTGGTACCGCCTCGTCGAAGAATGCGGCTGGTCAGAGGAGCGATTCGCTCAAGTGCTGGGCACGATGTGGGTCGCTGCTCTGGCCAGAAGCGAGCTCGAGAGGAGCCGTTCGACACCATCCAGTGCGACGCATTCTCGTGAATGATCAGACGCGCCGGCAGATCAGCGTATGGCGTGGGCCACGTTGCCGGCGAAGCGGGCTCGTGCTCGTTCGATCAGCGGATGCTCACGGTCACTTGTCCAGCTGGCTCGGGCCCGCCAGGCCGCCATGGAGCGGATAGCCCACTCCGTAGCCCCCGTGCTCGGCCCGGAGTTTCAGCTGGCTCGGGCCGGCGAGGCCGAAGTGCATTGGGTAGCCGGCTCCATAGCCGAACTGGCCGCCGGCCGAGCCGGAATTCGCGCCCTGGTCCAGAATGCCGAGGCGCGGTGCAAGCGTGGCTGCCGCAATCGAGGCGGCCAGCAACCCGGCGATGGAAAGGCCGATCGGCAGCCAGGTCGCGCCGCGCCGATCGGTGTTTGCCACGTAGGACGTTCCCATGATCTTTTCTCCCAATTGCCGATCCAATGCCTCGATGTGCTTGGGTCCGCATGGCGGCTCCCTATAGTGTTATAGTGTGGTATAACAGTCTATGCCTGTCAAGACGTCGCGTTCGGCACTCACGCTCCCGATCGAGCTCGATCGAAGCTCAGGGGTGTCGATCGCGACTCAACTGGAGGAACAGCTCACGTGGCTCATTGCCACGAGGGTGATCGGTCCCGGCGCCCGGCTCCCCTCGATCCGCCGGCTTGGCGCGGCGCTCGGCGTGCACCACCACACCGTCCGGCAGGCATACCAGGAGCTACAGGCCCGCAATCTGATCTCCCTGCGCCCGGGCGCCACCGCGACCGTGCGCGAGATCTCGACGCTCCGGATGGCCCGCCCCAGGTATGCGGGCGCGACGACCGCCTGGGGCATCCTCATCGCCGGCTTCAACCCGTTCTATCTGCCGTTCCTGCGCGGGGTGGAGCGTGGCGCCGCCGAGGCGCATGCAATGACGATGCTCGCCGTGACCGAGAACAACGAGGTGAAGGCGACGCTCCAAGTCCAGCAGCTGGTCGCGGCGGGTGTGCGCGGCATCATCGCCGCATCGCTGGGTGGGGTAGTCCTCGACGAGGTCGGCGGCGGAGCAGCTGCGGCCCTGCCCGTCGTGTACTGCGATCAGCCGTTGCGCGTGGAGGAGTCAATCATCTTCGACGATCCGGGCGGAGGGTACGCGCTGGCCGAGCACCTCGCCAGCCACGGCCATCGGCGCGTCACCCTGATGACCCCGACGCTCGAGTACCCGAACATGGCCGCCCTGCACCGCGGGTTCGTTCGCGCCGCCAGGTCCGGACTGATCGAGAAGGTCGAAGTGCTCCGCGCCGCCGACTTCAGCATCGAAGCCGGGGAGGCGGCCGCGACAGACGCGCTGACCGGCGCCGATGCCCCGACGGCCATCGCGACGGTCGCCGACGAGCTCGCGCTGGGCGTCCTGGATGCCGCTCGGAAGCTCGGAGTCCGCGTTCCGGACGATCTGTCACTGGTGAGCTACGGTGCAATCGACGCCACAGCGTATGTCGACCCGCCGATCACGACGGTCTCGCTCCCGACCGATGAGATGGGACACAGGGCTGCCAGTCGCCTGGCCGCGCGGCTACGCGGAGAACCGCCGGCGGGCAGAACAGTCCTGACGTCGCGCCTCGTGCTGCGTGCCAGCTGCGGACCGCACGATCCAGACCCCCAAGGATCCGCGCAGGAACTCCCATGACGTACACGTCCAAGGGCTCAAGGCACCTACCTGGGCGCTGTGCCATCTACTGGCTCGGGGGAGCGCCGGGGATGGAGTGGTACCGCATACCGGATTCGAACCGGTGATCTCCGCCTTGAGAGGGCGGTGTCCTAGGCCTCTAGACGAATGCGGCACGGATCGCTCAGGACGCGGCCGAGTCTACCAAGCGGATTCGACCCGGGCAAACGGGCCCGGCCACGGCGGAGCGAGGTTCAGCGGCGAGCGCCGACCGGGGTGATGGCGGACGCGGCGGCGGCCATGGCATGCCGATGCTCCTCGAGCCAGCCAAGCACGCTGGCCGCCACCTCGGGCCAGGTGCGGGCGCCCATCGCCAAACCGAAGTGGCTGGCCGACGGAAAGTACTCGTAGCTGGCGCCCAGCAGGTCGGCGGTACGGCGCGCCTCGGTGGGATGGATCACCTCGTCCAGCCCGGCGCCGATGACGAGGCTGGGCAGATCACTGAAGCGGCTGGCATCGATCGGCACGCCCTGCATCCGCTCGCGCCGCGCGCGACCCGACTCCTTGGCGCCGGCGAGCAGCTCGCTCATCTTCTCGAGGTCGTCGTCGTCCATGTCGGGCATGCGCTGGCGCAGCTGCTCGCGCGTGCCCGTCCAGCCCCACCAGGCGGCGTCGTAAATGGCGGGAACGGCGTGCAGCTCGTGCTCGTCCGGGTGGCGTGGCAGGGCCGCGGCAGGCGGCGAGGGAGCCAGGAGCACCAGGCCGAGCACGGGGTGACGCTCGGCATGCATCATCGCGGCCAGCGCCCCGATCCCCCAACCGACGAGAACCGCGGGGCGGCCGATGTGGCGCAGCGCCACACCGACGTCATCCGCGTAGTCGGCCATGGTCGTCTGGTCGAGCTCGGCGACGTCGCTCGTGAAGTGGCCGCGCAGGTTGACCGCGTGCGCCTCCCAGCCGCGCTCCGCCAGGTAGGCCGCGATCTCCGTCCACAGCCACGAGCCGGTCAGCGCGCCGTGCACGAGCAGCAGCGGTGGCTTGCGCGACCGACGCTCGGGCTGGTGAGTCTCGACGTGGATGCCCTCGGGCTCGATGAAGACCTCGTCGCGCTTGATCGCCTGCACCATCGGTGGCTCGTCAGTCCTCCAGGGGGTTGAAGACCATGCCGGTCAGCAGCTTGGGATAGAAGTAGGTCGACTTCTGCGGCATCACATCGCCGGCGCCCGCAACGTCGGCAAGCTGGTCGAGCCGGGTGGGCCGCACGAGGATGGCCGCCTCCGCCCCGCCGGATTCGACGCGAGAACGGGCCTCCGCCGCGTCCCTAGTGTAGGCGAGGCGCCTGCCATCGGCGACATCGGCGGCTGAGATCCCGAGCCGATCCGCCAGGACCACTGCGTGCAGCACCGCAAGGTCGAGCGCCCGGACGGCACGGCTCACTGGCTCCCGGCGCATGCGCTCCGCCACGCCATCGCGATCGGCGACGAGCAGGTAGCCCTCGCCCGCGGGCAGCACGAGGCCGAAGGCCGGCTCGTCCCCATGGCGTCGCTCGTCGAGTGCGGTCGCGAGCGAGTCCGAGGGGACCGGGATCGAGGTCAGCAGCGGGTCGTCGCCGGCGACCAGCTCGCGCAGCGCACCGGCGTCGGCGTCCAGCAGGATCCGATGGGTGGGCCGGATCTCGAGATCGGTGAGCTCCGCGTTCACCAGCATCATCATGATCCAGTCGGCCGCCAGCTCGCCGGGCGCCGCGCCGGCGTGGCGTGGATCGGCGCGAACCTGCTCCTGGTATGTGAGGGCCGTCTCGTAGCGATGGTGGCCATCGGCGATCGAGAGCGTCTGACGCCCGAGATAGCCGAGCAGCCGGTCGTCGGCCTCGATCGCGCTGAGCTGATGGATGAGCCCGTCGTCGTCGCGCGCTCGCCACTCGTCGGTCCAGGCGCGACTCATGACGTGGCGGTAACGCTCGGACCGATCGAAGTAGACGGCCAGGATCGGGCTGAGCTGGGTGCGCGTCGCATGGAGCAGCGCCAGTCGATCTGCCTTCGGGCCCGGCATTGTGTGCTCGTGCGGCCTGATGGCCTCCCCCCACGGCTCGAGCAGGACGCGGACGACGATCCCCTCCACCGTCGGCTCGTCGGGCGCCGATGCGGTGCCGTGCCGGTAGTAGTAGGCCGCCGGCTCCCCCCGCCTCTCGAGCGTGCCGTCTTCGATCCACCCTCGCAGCGCGGCGCCGGCCGCGGAGTGCGGGTCGGGCTCCGCGCTGTACTCCAGCCGCACCGCGTTGCGATCGTGGCGAGCCAGCAACGCCGACCGCTGGGCATCGGAGATGACGTCGTACGGCGGGCAGGCGACGTCGGTCAGGTCGCCGAGGCGGGCCGGCCGGGCGTCCTCGTCGTCACCGATGCGCACCCGCGCCGGCACATCGGTCGCCCCGAAGCGCGACAAGGAGTAGTGAAGGCCGGCGAAGGCCGAGACACGGGGCATGCCGCGAAGGATAGTGGGCGCTCAGCCGGCCAGCACGCGCAGGGCCTGTGCCCGCACCTCGGAGCGTCGGTCGTCGGCCGCCCGATCGAGGAGGTCGGTGGCGCCGGCGGGCAGCGGGTCCACGTTGCCCAGCGCCGCGATCGCATTGCGCAGGAGCCGATGCCGTCCGGCACGGGTCAATGCGGTCGCCCCCACGGCACGAGAGAAGGCACGGCCGCCGAGCGGCAGCAGCCAGTCGATCAGCGGCAGGAGTGGCACGCGCAGCGGCCCGGTGTCGTCGGCATCGGCGTTGACCGGACAGACCTCCTGGCAGATGTCGCAGCCGAAGATCCAGTCGCCGATCGCGGTCGCCTCCCACGGGCCCAGCTCGCCGGGATGCTCGATGGTGAGGTAGCTGATGCAGCGGCGCGCGTCGACGGTCTGGGGGGCCACGATGGCGCCGGTCGGGCAGCCGGACAGGCACCGCGTGCAAGAGCCGCAGGTCGTGCGGATCGGCTCATCGGCCGGCAGGTCGGCCGAGGTGAGCAGGGCGCCGAGAAAGACCCACGACCCGGCGCGGTGGTGGGTCAGCAGGTTCGAGTTCTTCCCGATCCAGCCCATCCCGGCGCGCGCCGCCAGGGCCCGCTCCGCCAGCGGCCGGTCGTCGACGTACGCGACCTCGCCGGCCGGCAGCCCGTCCGTGCGCAGGTCGGCTGCCAGGGCCTCGAGCCGGCGCCGGAGGGCGACGTGGTAGTCGGTCCCCAGCGCGTAGCGAGCGATGCGACCGGTGGGTCCCGATGGCGAGCCGGCGAGGACCGGAGCCAGCGCCCGGCGCAGGGCGTCCGGCTGCGGGTCCCAGGCGTCACGGTCGCCGCCCGCATAGGGGGCCGCCACCACGATGACGGATCTGGCTCCGGGCTCGACGGCTCGCGGATCGGTCGCCACTCGCGGGCGATCGCCGCCCATCCAGCCCATGCGGCCCATGCGGCCGGCCGCAACGCTCTCTTCCATGCGGGCGCGCGCCTCGGGCAGCGGCTCCGCATCGGTCACGCCGACGAGCTCGAGCCCGTGCCGCGCGGCAAGCTCCCGCAGCCGCTCGCGCATCAGCCTTCTCGGTGTCGCACCACGAATGGTGGTGGCTCGCCGGTCGGCGCGATGCCGACGGTGGTGAGGGGCATCGCCACGCGCGGGATGCGGAAGCCGAACACCGACCCGCGGCCGGCCTCGGTGTTCGGTGCCGACCAGATCCGGCCGCCGTGCGCGTCGATGATCGCGCGGCTGATGTAGAGCCCGAGCCCGAGCCCTCCGAACCGGCGGCGCCCGGCGTCGTCATCGGCCTGGTAGAAGCGCTCGAAGACGTTCTCGCGGTGCTCGTCGGGGATCCCGATGCCGGTATCGGACACCCGTACCTCGACCTCGCCGCCGCGCCGGTCGACGGTGACCCTGATCGGCCCACCGTCGGGCGAGTACTTCACGGCGTTCTCGAGCAGGTTGCTCAGGACCTGGTCGATCCGGTCGCGGTCCGCGTGCACGCCGAGCGCCTCGGGAGCCGTCAGCGCGAGGTCGCGATCGCGATGCTCGCGGCGCACGCGGGACACCGCGTCGCGCAGCTCGGCGGCCAGATCGAAGTCCTCCGTCTCGATGCTGACGCCGCCACGGCGGTCGATGCGGCTCACGTCGAGAAGGTCGTCGACCAGTCGCCGCATGCGGCCGACCTGGGAGCGGATGACGCGCAGGTGCGCCATCTCCTTGCTGTCGCCGTCCCAATCGGTCCGTAGCCGCCCCTCGAGCAGCTGCGAGTACCCCTGGATGCTCGTCAGCGGCGTCCGCAGCTCGTGGCTGACGATCGAGAGGAAGTCGTCCTTGATCCGCTGCGCCGTCTGCTCGCGCGCCATGCGCTCCTGGAGGTCGGACCACAGCTGCGCGTTCTGAAGGGCCGGCCCGGCGCGCTCGGCGACGGCCTCGGCCATGCGCCGTACCCTCTCGCTCGCCACCCGACCGTCGCGACCTCCGCTGGCCAGGATGCCGAGCAGGCGACCGCCGGCCAGGATCGGCACGGCCAACACCCAGCCGAGATCGAGCGCGAGCAGGCCATCCGGGTCGCCGGCGGCGAGCTCGTCCCGGTTGCCGTCGACCGAGGCGACCGTCGCCGCCACGCCGCCGATGATCCCCTCCCCCACCCGCGGGCGGCGGTCCGCGATGTGCGCCTGCCAGCGGGTCGCCAAGTCCTCGTCGATGCCGCCCGCCGCCACCGGCACCAGGCGCCGCTCGGCGTCGTCGATCATGAGCACCAGCGTGGCATCGCCAAGCAGGGGGCCGGCCGCGTCGGCGATCGTGCGGGTCGTCGTCTCGCGGTCGAGCGACTCGGCGAAGTCGCGGCCCAGGCGACTGAGGACCTCCCGATCGGCCACGCGCTCTCGGTCGCGCTCCTCCTCGGCGAGCCGCTGATGGAGGCGCGCATTGTCCATGGCGCGCTGGATCACGACGCGGCTGAAGAGACCCGCCACCACGCCGATGCCGACCAGGTAGCCGACGCGTACCGGCAGCAGCTGCCGCACGGCCTCGTCGGCGGGGCCGAGGAGCACCACCGCGACGTACAGGCCGCTCATGACGATCGACGACCAGACGGAGGCTCCGAACCCGAACCGGAGCGCCGTTCCCAAGATGACGAGCCCGTAGAAGAGATAGGCGTCGAGCGCGTCGGCCGCGACGTACACGGCCACCGTGACGGCCGCCATGTCGAGCGCCGTGCTGACGATCCCGACCTCGCGAGCCGGGAAGCGCGTCAGCAGCCAGGGAATGGCGAGGGTGGAGGCGGCGACGACCCCGAGGAGGGCCAGCAGCACGGGGCGGCCAGCGAGGTCCGGCTCGAAGATCGCGAGGAAGGCGGCAGCGACGAGCACCATCCCGAGACGCACCCAAACGAGCTGGCGCTCCTGGGCACGCATCTGGTCCTCGAGATGACGCTCGAGCTCGTGGCGGCCGTCGGGGAATGCTTCCATGCGCAGCGCATGCACTCTAGCATCGGGCCCCCTTCGTCCCGTAGACTCGGCCGCACCGAGCGAGCCGTGCAACTCGTGAGCGGCCCGGCGCGTCTACCGGTGGCCAAGCGCCGCCCGGCGACCCGACCGCACCGAGAGGACGATGATCAACCGGACCGCAACCTCACCGACACGGCATTGGGCCGTGGCCATCGGTGGGGCGCTGCTCCTCCTCGTGGCGCTCGTCGTGCCGGCGCTCCCCGTGCGTGCGGCCAGCTCGATCCAGATGGAGGCCCGGGCCCTCGTCGGCGGGCGCTATGCGGTCGGCGGCTGGATGGGGATCTCGGTGACTCTCGTCAACGACGGCGAACCGACCGAGGGGACCCTGGCGGCCGCAACCGAGGCGGGCGCCGTGCAGCGGTTCGTCGAGATGCCGGCCGGCGCACGCAAGGTCGTGATGCTCTACCTCCAGCCGGAGGCCTTCCAGCGACGTGTCACCGTGCAGTTCGAGGAGCCGAACGGCACCGTCGAGGCGGTCGTCGAGACCCGCGTGCTCGAGCAGTCATCGAGCCAGATCGCGGTGGTCGGCGACGGAGCGGGCACGCTGCGGCCGCAGCTCGGCGGCGGCGCCGACGTGGGGACGCCAGCCCCGCTGGCGCTGACGCTGGCGGACCTGCCCGAGCGATCCGAGCCCCTCGAGGGAATCTCGGCGATCGTCTGGGCCGATGACAGCTCTGCTTTGAGCGAAGCGCAGCGACGCAGCCTGGAGCGCTGGGTCGGAAACGGTGGCCAGCTGGTGGTGATCGGTGGGCCGGACTGGCAGGCCCGCACCGCGGGGTTCGCCGACATCCTGCCGCTCGACGACCTGACCGCCGTCGACGACGTGCCGCAGTCGTCCCTCGCCGCCTGGTCGGGAGCGCAGGCGGCGGCGCAGGACGCCGCAACCGTCTCGACCGGGACGCTGCGCGAGGACGCGCAGAGCCTGATCAGCGGCGAGGACGGCACGATCCTGGCCTCGATGCGTTCCGTCGGCGGCGGCCGCGTGATCCTGGTCGGCAGCGACCTCGCCACCGATCCCTACCGCGGCTGGGAGGGCTCACCGCGCCTGTGGGCGCGCCTGCTGCCGAGCAACGCGGCGCTCGAGCAGTTCCTCGGCGGTGGCTTCGCCCCGCCCGAGGAGGCACAGAACGCGATCGGGTCGGCCCTCGGCAACCTGCCATCCCTCGAGGTGCCACCCGCCGAGCTGCTGCTGCTGGTGATCGTCGCCTACATCCTCCTCATCGGCCCGATCAGCTACCTCGTCCTTCGCCGCATCGACCGCAGGGAGCTGGCCTGGATCACGGCGCCGCTCCTGGTGGTCGTCTTCACCGCGTGCTCGTTCGGGATCGGCAACTCGATGAAGGGCAGCGAGGTGATCGTGAACCAGATCTCCCTCATCCGGTCCAGCGGCGCCGGCGTTGCGGCAACCATCGAGAGCTACGCCGGCATCTTCTCGCCGAACCGCGCCACCTACGACCTCACCGTCGAGGCCGATGCCCTGATGGCCAAGATGCGGCCGATGAACTTCGACGGCCAGCGGCCCACCACCTCGGACGTCGTGATCGAGCAGGGCGATCCGGCGCACCTTCGGGGCCTGGCCATCGGCGTCTTCGGCTTCGAGGCCGTCCGCGCCGATGCGATCGTGGAGCGCGAGCCCGTCCTGAGCGTGACGTGGCAGCGCCAGGACGGCGAGCTCATCGGCACGGTGACGAACGAGGGCACGCTGCCGGTCCATGACGTCGCCTACGTCAGCAGCAGCGGTGGCGACATGATTGAGCGCGAGCTGGCGCCCGGGGCCAGCGCCGAGGTCACCATCGAGACGACGAACTTCAACGGATCGTCCGCGTCCGACCAGGTCTACGGCTTCGGCGGGTTCGACAACGCCGACGAGGAGCAGCGACGGATCCTGATGCGACGCCAGGTGATCGACGCGCTCGTCGGCTTCGGCGGCTTCATGCCCGGCATCGAGCTCGGCGCCAGCAGCGGGCGTGGCCCCTACGTGATCGGCTGGCATGACGATCCCGGTCCCCTGCCGGTCGTCGTCGACGACCTTGAGGCGCAGCGCTACGCGCAGTCGGTCGAGGTGATCAGCGTGCGGCCCGGGGTCATCACCGGCGAGGCCGAGATCGGTCCCGAACGAATGGCCGTCGCGGTGGTCGAGACCGACGGTGACGCAAGCAGCGGCGGCCCCGGCATGGTGGTCCTCGGCGACGGTTCGGTGACGTACAGCATCGCGCTTCCCCTCGAGGCGACCAACATGGCGGTCTCGGAGCTCGAGATCCTGACCGGCCCGGACCCCTCGATGGTGCTCGGCGAGCAGGGAGGCTTCGGCGGCTTCTGGCCGGAGGGCTTCACCCTCGAGGTGCGGGATCCGTCGACGGGCGCCTGGACCACGCTGGGCGACCTCAGCCAGCGCAGCACGTTCGAGATCGATGACCCGGCCACCGCCATCAGCGCGACGGGCCGGATCGAGGTCCGCGTCAGCGGCGTCGAGGTCGATCCGAACTTCGGCCAGGCAAGCATCTTCGTCAGCGCGCGCGCATCGGGGGTGATCGGGGAATGATGAGCGCCACACCGGTGGTCGAGACGCGCGGCCTTGTCAAGCGCTACGGCGACCAGCTCGCCGTGGCCGGGGTCGACCTGGTCGTCGGACCCGGCGAGATCTTCGGCCTGGTCGGTCCCAACGGAGCCGGCAAGACGACGACGATGAAGATCCTCGCGACCCTGCTGGCGCCCTCCGCTGGCGAGGCTTTCGTGACCGGCATTCCGGTCGAGTCCGACCCGCTCGAGGTGCGACGCCGCATCGGCTACATGCCGGACTTCTACGGCGTCTACGACGACCTCCGGGTCTGGGAGTACCTCGACTTCTTCGCGCGCTGCTACGGCGTCCCGGCCAACCGGCGGCCGATCATGATCGGCGAGCTGCTCGAGATCGTCGGGCTCACCGAGAAGCGAGACGCATACGTCGAGAGCATGTCGCGCGGCATGCGCCAGCGGCTGTGCCTGGCCCACACGCTCGTCCACGACCCGGCACTGCTGATCCTGGACGAGCCGGCGTCCGGCCTCGATCCACGCGCCCGGGTCGAGATGCGCGAGATCTTCCGCGAGCTGCGATCGATGGGCAAGACGATCCTGGTGAGCAGCCACATCCTCCCGGAGCTGGGCGAGATGTGCACCGGCGTCGCCATCATCGACCGCGGCCGCCTCCTGCGCTCGGGGAGCATCGACGAGATTGAGCGGTCCCTTCGGGCCAGCGCGCTGCTCCGCATCGACCTGCTGGGCGACGAGGCAGCGGTGACCGCCGCGCGCGACTGGTTGGGAACCGATCCACGCATCGCCGACGTCCTCGGTGGCACGGCCAACGCCGACGGTGCCGTTCGGATCGAGGCATCGTTCGACGGGCCTCCCGAGGGACAGGCCGACCTGCTCCGCGCGATGGTGGAGGCCGGGCACCGGGTGGTCGGGTTCAGCCAGGCGACGAGCGATCTCGAGGAGATCTTCCTGAAGGTGACGGGTCAGATGGACGAGGAGGCTGCGGCATGACGGCGATGGACGTGACGGCGGCGCGGCCGCCCCGCGCCTCGGCGATCCGCGAGTTCGGCTCGTCCGTGCTCACCATCATGGTCAAGGAGCTGCGGTCGCGGATGCGCGGCCGCCGGGCCTTCATCGTGCTGACCGTGTACCTGGGCATCCTCGCCCTCATCACCTACGGCGTGTACGTCGTCGTGGCGCCGAACGCCCGCGGCATCACCGGCGCGTTCGGCGGATTCGGCGGGCAGGCGAACGCATCGGCTCTCATCGGCCAGTCCATCTTCACGCTGCTCTCCATCTTCCAGCTCATCCTGGTCTGCT
>DASVEH010000293.1:0-2056 GCA_036380655.1 Candidatus Limnocylindria bacterium
AAGACGCCGATGATCGCGACGACCCACATCGCCGCGGGCGCCTCGACGAAGATCGGGTTCGCGCGGGCGACCATGTAGACGCCGGCGTTCACCATGGT
Organism: Candidatus Limnocylindria bacterium; assembly: GCA_036380655.1. Lineage (GTDB taxonomy): Bacteria > Chloroflexota > Limnocylindria > QHBO01 > QHBO01 > JACDBZ01. The sequence continues at coordinate 99 of DASVEH010000293.1, forward strand.
CGCGGCCTGGATGAGGGCGCTGACCGGCGTCGGGCCCTCCATCGCGTCCGGCAGCCACACGTGGAGCGGGAACTGGGCGCTCTTCCCCACCGCGCCGGCGAACAGGAGGAGGGCGATGATCGTGATCGTCCCCTCGTCGAGGGTCCCGATCCGCTCGAACACCTCGTGGAAGCTGAGCGTCCCGAGGTTGACCCAGATCATGATGATGCCGAGGCCGAACCCGACGTCGCCGACGCGGTTGACGACGAAGGCCTTCTTGGCCGCTCCGGATGCGGAGGGCTTCTTGTACCAGAAGCCGATGAGCGCATAGCTGCACAGGCCGACCGCCTCCCAGCCCACGTACAGCATCAGGAAGTTGTCGCCCAGGATCAGCAGCAGCATGCTGAACATGAACAGGTTCAGGTAGGCGAAGAAGCGCCAGAAGCCGCGGTCGCCGTCCATGTAGCCGATCGAGTAGATGTGCACCAGGAAGCCGACGGTGCTCACGACCAGCAGCAGCATGGCGGTCAGCGGGTCGACCAGGAAGCTGATGTTGATCACGAAGTCGCCCGATGCGATCCACTCGTAGATCGTCACCTGGTATTCGTTGCCGCCGAAGATGACGTTGGCGAAGACGACCATGCTGATGAGCCACATCAGCCCCACCAGGCCGGTCGGCACCATCCACGACCGATAGCGGGGGCGTTCTGCGCCCGGCGCGACGTGCCCCGACTGGCCCAGTCCGTCGTTCAGCTGGTCCGGGATGACGCCGGCGGCGCCCTCGGCATTGGAGAGGTCGTCGGCGTGCCCGGCGTGCGGGCTGGTGGCCGCCTGCTCCTCCTCCGACGGCACGGCCCGGAAGGCGGAGTCGTCGACCTCGTCGTGGGCGCCGTGGCCCGCGGCATGGGCATCGTCGTGGTCGTCGTGCTCGCCATGGCCGTGCAGTGGCACGTGGTCGAGCCGCGGCCCGACCACCACGGCGAACAGGAAGCCGGCGAGGGGCAGCGCGGGAATGAGGGCGATCAGCAGCTCGATGGACATCGGCCTACTCCTTCAGGTCGGAGTACTGGTCGACGAGGGCGGTTTGCCGCGTTCGGATGATGGCGATGACCAACCCGAGGCCCACGGTCGCCTCGGCGGCGGCGACGGCCATGATCATGAGGGCGAAGACGGCGCCGGTGTTCGAGTCCGGCGGCAGGAAGGCGTTGAAGGCCACCAGGCTGAGGTTCACCGCATTGAGCATCAGCTCGATGCTGATCAGCATCAGGATCGCGTTGCGCCGCGCCATGAAGCCGAACGCGCCGATGCCGAACAGCAGCGCCGATACGATCAGGTAGCCCTCGATGCCCATCGATCAGTTCGCCCGCTCGTCGTCTTCTGGCCGCCGGGCCAGGAAGATGGCGCCGATGATGGCCACCAGCAGCAGCAGGCTGATGATCTCGAAGGGCAGGGCGTAGGTGGTGAAGACCGCGGTGGCGATCGCGTCGACCGCGGCCTCGGCGGCCTGGGTGGCCATGCCCCAGTCGGTCTGGATGGCGGCCCAGCCGACGAGTCCCATGATCACGACCGAGATGACCAGCGCGACGGGCACCTGGCGGTGGAACGGCGCCGGCAGGTTGGCGTCGCCCGCCTGGGTGAGCATGATCGCGAACAGGATCAGGACGCTGATGGCTCCGAGGTAGATGAGCACCTGGGCGGCGGCCACGATCGGCGCGCCGAGCAGCGCGTACATCCCGGCCAGCGACCCGAAGCAGATCATCATCGCCACGGCCGAATGGATGATGTTGCGCAGCGTCACGACCGCGATCCCGGCCCCCACCACGCCGAAGGCGAGCAGGAAGAAGAGGACGCTGGAGATGTCCAGGGTCGATGCTCCCGTTCGAAGATTCGAGCGCTCGATGGCCCTGCTCGGGGCCCGCGCTCGATTCTAGCGTCCCACGAAACCCATTGCGCGTGCCCGCGATCAGCCCGTATGGTTC